>JBKQKT010000629.1:0-3393 GCA_052147365.1 Candidatus Korobacteraceae bacterium
GCTGGAAGCGATTTTGCCGATTCCGCCTTTTGAACGCGAACCACTTCAATCACGATGGCATTCGCGACGTACCAGTCCACACCGGGAGCCTCAATGATAGAGTTTGAGTTACTTCATTCTGCACGTACCCGCAGACCTTTTCCTTCATACTCAGCAATCGCAGCAAGGCGGCGTGATAGGTTAGGGCCTGCAGTTCGATGGTTTGACAAACAGGTAAAACTTCTCGAATGAGTTCTTGCACATCTACACTATTTTCCATCTCATCTACTCCTTTTGAATGTCTTTCGACGTATTGAGTGTCTTTCAACAGCGTTTACCGGGTTCTGATGTTACTCCCCCCAAATCAAAAGTAGTCAAGTGAAATCTTGAACCCGCGTCCCGCTGGGGACTTGACTCCCGTGGTAAACAGACAGCGTGCCACTGACCACCAACCAGTTCAGCGACCGTCCATGGAGCCTACGTGTGACATGTTCGGCAGCCTCGAAACTTGGGGCGGTTACAATTGACACTTTCGGATGTCGGCTGCCGACTGTAACTGTTACCAGCGTCGCCACCGTCCGGGGACCCATATTCTCTTCAAGTGGACTCGGTGGCGACGAGATTCGAATTTGTGATATCGACGCTCTGACTTGAGAAGCAGCAAAACCGATTCCTAATCCCAGGTCGCGACCGGTCAGCCGTTGCTGTTGGGCGGAGAGCGCCGCGTTCCGTCACCTCAGGAGGACGAACATCAATTCGTGGGCACAATTCGTGCGGCCGTTTTGCGGCCGCACACAGGCTTTCACTTCAGCGGCTACCATTTCCAAGACTTGCCAAACGTGCCTCTTGGTGCCCAGAGATCCGTCTCGTTGAGGGCATCTCGTCGAGTCAGCACTTGTGGAACGCCAGGCCTAGGCGGCCACTGATGGGTGCATTGTTGGCACCGCTTTTGGTTGCAGAACGACACGATCACAGTGGCACCGCAATTGGGACAGGCTTCTGGTTGCGCTGCCGAGGCGTTCGAGCGTGGGTCAACCCAGCCCTTATCCGTCCGCCGGATCTCGTGTCCGGTTGACGTGCTTTTCGCGAGGATCTCTTCGCCCTCGTCGCACTGCGTGAATTCGTAGCCTCCAGGTAATCCCACCTTTTCGGCCAGCGCTTCCTGTCGGTTGTAATCCAACACCCCATAGACGCGAGCTCCCTGTTTGAGCCAATCGAGAGCCTGCGAAGTGGAGTCGACCTGATCATCGTACGTGCCGTTCGGAAACGTCGTCAGTTCATGCATATATGCTGCGCGCCAATCCGATTCAGTGGGCAGATATACAAATCCATTTTCGATGGTGCTGGAGACCGAGTGCATCCGCATTGTTTTATCCATGGTTGGCTCGTAGCGCGTGACACCGTAGATTCCATCTCGGGTCAGCTCCTGAATCAATTGCGTGCCGGATGCTTTGTCCTCGATCAAGATATTCGTCGGATGAAAGAGCTCGGCGTGTTGTCGCACTGCCCGCTTCAAATCCGGGTAGTCCATGCGTCTTCGCAGCACATCCAGGAGGTGGATCTTCCTATTTTTCTGTCCCCAGGTAGTGCAAACGCTGTAGTCGTTCAATTCGGTGCTTTTGTTAGCGGTGTCCCAGCTTTGGACAATGCAATCGAAACATGCCGGTTGTTCGCCAAGCTTATAGCTCCGAAACCATTCGGCCATTATCATGCCGCCTCCGAGCGGCGCCGGTTCTTGCTGATATTGGCCGGCGAAGTTGTACTCCCCCATGGTCTGCCGCAGATTTTGGAGAACCTCCAATGGCTCTCGGTCCGGGTGAAGCGCTTCCCCGGCTCGGCGCCGCACGGTCCGTGTGCCAATAATAGATTCGATCTGGTGGGTTTCGTCTTGCTCCGCGATGGCCGGCAGTCGCACCAGTTCCCACGGTTCCTGCTCCATTACGTGTCCGACCAGATCGCCTTCATGGAGGCGTTGCATAATAATGATGATGCAGCCCGTGCTCTTGTTATTCAGCCGACTGTAGAGCGTGTGGTCGTACCAGTTGTTGACTGCTTGACGCTGGGTTTGCGAAACGGCCTCATCCGGTTTCAACGGGTCATCGATGATGATGATGTCGGCGCCCCGGCCCGTGAGAACGCCGCCTACCGACGTGGCGAGACGAGACCCATTTGCAGTGGTCAGAAATTCCTGAACCGACTGCTTCCGAGGAGAAAGCTGAACCGGGAACAACCCGCGATACAATTCGCTGCCCATCAACGTGCGGCAGTCCAGCGCGAGTTTGTTGGCAAGATCCTGGCCGTAGCTCACGCAAACGATCTGCGCGCTCGGCCGGTGTCCGAGCACATATGCCGGAAAACAGATGGAGGCTTGGTGAGACTTTAACGATCTCGGAGGCACATTGATAATCAGCCGCCTGATTTTCCCATCGTGGCAGGCCTGCAGCTTGGAGGCGATCAGCTCATTATGCCAATTGTGGGAGAAAGGAGAGTCTGGATTAAGCTCATGGTAAGCGCAATGCATGAAAGTGTAGAAATCACCTCTGCACATCACCTGATACTGAGCAGGGCTAAACGGCATGGACGACATGGTAGATACTCCTTTGAATAGAATTTTGTACTTCTTTGGAGAGCTAAAATCGCGCAAAGGGAGTGAGATGACGAAATCGCTGCGGGATCGCCAGCCGTGGCACTGGTTGAGCAGTTGTCTGACTGCCGCCTCCAGGTGCGTTACTGTTCTTCGCCGGTCCTTCTCGTTGATGGCTGTCTTCTCGGCAAGAGGCAGGCGCGAGACTTCGAGCAACTCGGGGGTAGATTGAGGATCAGGCCTTTGGTTTCCCCCTTGGTGCAGGACCGCGGTCATCGTGCCCGTTCTGAGAGAAGCGACAATGTCGATTGGACACGCAGAAAATGCGATCAGGAGCGTACAAAAATAGACACGGGACATCACCCAATACTTAGCGTCATTCAAGTTCATTTTTGATCCTCCCCTCCCGCCTGTTGCACCTCGCGTCGTGAGCGAGCACGGAAAGATGAAGAATTGCTCTAAGATCGCCAACTGCCGTATGGTTGACCATTTGTTCGACCGCCGCTTCCGGCTCTCGTTACCGACCGTCGCCGACGTCTCGAGACAGGCGACTCCTTCGCGAGGCGTTCGGCGTCGACGAATAACCAATTGGTTTGGCAGACGCGATGCTTCCAGCAACCCCGGGGCAGATCGAGGATCAGCCGCTTGGTTTTTCTCTGGGGAAAGGGCAGCAGCGTTGATGCAGTCAGCTTATGAACGAAAAGTGTGGCTAGAGGGGCACCATTTGTTACAGTGGTCTGGAATTTCGTCGCGGACTGTTTTGATTTAGCACCATTCGAGTTCATTTCTGATCTTCTCCTTCGGATGAATTCCGTTGTTCTCCACTCAAC
>JBKQKT010000630.1:0-3150 GCA_052147365.1 Candidatus Korobacteraceae bacterium
GCCATGAAGAGAGGGGACATGCTTGAGCGCAAAGAGAAAGCAGGTTCCGGTTAGCAGCCCCAACACCGCGCCCAGTAGAGAAACAACCGCGGACTCGCCAAAGATCATCATAGCAATCTGCAGGTGAGAGAAACCGTTTACGCGCAGGATGGCGATCTCGCGAATCCTCGTAAACACAGACATGATCATGGTGTTTGCAACGCCAAGCCCGCCAAGAAGAAGGCCGCATCCGCCCACGGCCCAGGCGGTGGCCTTGAGAATTTTGAACTGAGAATAGGAGCGCGTAAACTCCGTGTCCTCAAGGCCAATCAGGTTGGGAAACTTCGCCTTGACCATCGCCTTGAACGAGGCAGCATCGTCCTTGTTGCGCAGCTTGATGGTGATGACCGAGGAAGTCCCTTCCTTGCGAAAAAATCCCTGCGCGGAGCCAAGCGGCATGAACACGCCGCCGTCCTCGAAGCCGTTGGCCGTCTTCAGAATTCCTATCACGTGGAAGACTCCGTTCCCGATGGACACATGGCCGCCGAGCCTTGCGCCGAGGAACTCCGCTGCCCGTTCTCCGAGAACCACGTCATCGGCATGCTGCGCGAAGGCGAGGCGATCGCCCTCGAGCCAGGTGGCCTTGCGGATGCGGGCGTCGGCAGCGGTTACGCCAAAACAGGTGATGATCGGGTGGTCGGAGCTGGAGACAATTCCGAAGAGCACCAGATCGGCGTGAGAAACCATCGGCCAGTCGGCAATCTCCGCCGCCGCCGCCGCGGGAACGTTGCTGAAGAAGAGGTCGGAAACGTTGCGCTCGAAGACAATAATCTCGCTATCGCTCGACAGAATGCCGGAAAACATGCCGACCGCGCCTTGCAGGATAGTGACTACGGTGAGCATGGCTGCGACACTGAATGCAATGCCCGCAATACTGATGAACGAGCGAATGCGATGGCGGCGCAAATTCGTTGCGATCAAATTGAGAAAGATCACAAGTGCACTCCCAAGGTCATCTCGGAAGCATTCTCGGTAACCCGGACAAGCTCCTCCTCAAGGTCACTGCGCAGCCTTCCGAGAAACGACAACCCCGGCCTCGATTTGAGAAGCCGATGAAGCGTCGTGTCGCCCAGATAAATGAACCGGGTGAGCCGCAAGACGGTTCCGGGAATCCCCATCGCGAACGCGACGTTCGGCCGGTCGAGCAGAATGTCGCGGGCAACGGTCTTGCCGGCTGCGGTCGCGCTTCCGAGCACATCCTTCAGGTCATCGACCATCTGGTAGCCAAGACCCCAGTACAGGGCAATTCGCTCCAGTAGTTGTATCTCCCGCGCTGAAGCGCCGCCCAGCATAGCCGGCAAAACCAGCGTTAGCCTGATCAACGAAACCGTCTTACCCCGCGCGATTTTCTCAGTCGTCTCCCGGTTGTGAGGCAGAGTTGCGTAGTGGAGGTCGAGGCTCTGCCCGTTGAGCAGCCCTTCCACGCCGAGACACTGTTCAATGTAGGCCAAGGCGCGCGACTGCACATCCGGTGAAGAACCGGAGATGGCTCGCCAACTAAGCGCGTAGGCGCGATTGATGAGGGCTAGCGCAGCAAGGATCGCACCTGCTTCGCCATATGCAAGATGAACGCAGGGCACTCCGCGCCGCTCGGATGCATTGTCCATGCACGGCAGGTCGTCAAACAGCAGAGAAGCGGTGTGGAAGTATTCGAGTGCGATGGCCAGGTCTTTGGCGTGAACTCTATCCAGGCCGTACGCGGTCGACACCTGAAAGACCAGCGGGGGCCTGACCAGGCTGCCGGGATTGTCGAGCACATGGCGTATCGCCTCCTCAAAGTGTGGGTCGAGGGTCGCGGGCAGCCGGAGGCTGGTTCTGAAGGCGTCCGCGAATAGCGTTGTGTAAGATGTGTTCACGCGTGGCGCTGATGGCGCTCTTATCCTCGTTATCTTCGTTGCCTGTTGCTCAGGATATCGCATGTACGGAAGAATCACATCGGTGTTTCTCCCGTACCGCCGTCTCAATTGCAATTCATGGATGAGACGAATTCGCTGCCCTTTGGAAAGCGGCAAGAATCCGCCTGTCTTCATGACGATTTGTTCATTTCTGGGAAATTGTGATTGCAACTGCAATCAATATTACTAAACGCGCATGACGGAGAGCCGACGCCATCATGACAATACATTCATCTCCCGCTGCAGGAGGATTTCTTAGTCACCTTGATGCTCGGTCGGGAGTATCCATGAGAATCTGGCTGAAATGCACTAATATCCACATATGCGACTTCTGCTGGTTGAAGACGAACTCGACATACAAAGTTTTCTGAAATCTTCCCTGGCGGAAGCCGGATATCAGGTGGAAGCTGCGGCGGACGGAAAGACGGCCGAGCAACTGGCGGTCGATGGTCAGTTCGACATACTGATCGTTGACCTCGGGCTGCCTGACCAGGATGGCATCAGCCTGATCCTTCGCCTGCGCCAGCTTGGAGTCAGAGCCCCGGTTCTGATTCTCTCGGCGCGCCGCAGTGTCGATGACAGGGTACGGGGCCTGGAGCAAGGTGGGGACGATTACCTGACCAAGCCTTTTGCGCTGGCGGAGCTGCTGGCAAGGCTTCGCAACCTGCTTAAACGAAACAGCCCTCCAGGCAACGAGGCAACCCGCTTGCGGGTTCTCGATCTGGAGCTGGATTTGCTTCGGCGCGAGGCGACCCGGTCCGGGCAGGTCTTGCAGCTCACGCCCCAGGAGTTTGTCCTGCTGGAGTATCTTTGCCGCAATGCGGGACGCGTCGTTACGCGCTCTATGATTCTCGACCAGGTCTGGGGCATGCGCATTCAGCCGGATACCAACGTCGTGGATGTTCACATCTATCGATTGCGCGGCAAGGTCGATGGCAAGGGGCAGCAGCCGCTGATTCGAACGCTGCGGGGTGTGGGCTATGTCCTCAAGGACCGTTAAGCCCGTGATGCGCAGCGCAGCCTGGCGCATCTCGCTGTGGGCCACTCTCGCCTTTGCCTGCGGAACCATGCTGGTCTTCATCTTCCTTCATCGCTTTGTCGCCGACGATATTCAACGGCGCAGCGATCAATGGCTGTCGGGAGAGGTCGAGGTGCTGGGCGATGTCGCCGAGCGAACGCCAAAGAACGCTCTCTACGACCGGGTTGTTGGAGAAGT
>JBKQKT010000631.1:0-14328 GCA_052147365.1 Candidatus Korobacteraceae bacterium
ATCGGAAAGTGGATCAGCACGACATGTTGCGCATGCTTGGCGAGCAGGACCGACTTGGGATCGAAGGGGTTCACTGCCGTTCTCACTGCACCACGACCTTGGCCGTCATCTTGGGATGAATCGAGCAGAAGTAGCCGTACGTGCCAGGTTTGGTGAAGGTGTAGGTGAACTGCTCGTCTGTATCCAGCACCTTCGACTTGAAGGCCTTGTCATCGCTCACCACCGTATGCGGGATGTCATCATGATTGGTCCAGCGAACGGTGGTCCCGACCGGCACTGTAATAGTGGCGGGTGAGAAGCTGAAGTTGTCGATTTTGACGACGACGACTTCCGATGCGGATTTGTCATCGGGAGTAGCTCCGAAAGTGCTTGCAGGACGGGCTGCAAGAACCAGCACCGCCAGCAGAAGTGCATTGCCTAATGTCCAGGCCTTGCGTCTCATAACGTCTCCTTTAGTAGTTGTCCATTAGTAGTTGTCCATCGCTCCTGGTTCAGCTCAGATTTGAGTCAATCACCGCCAAGGCGTGCTGGCTACGAACGTAGTTCACGTCCGTGACACCCAGCAGCGTGCGCAATTGGTCTGCGGGCACCTTCATCGGACCGGGGGACGGCGCTTGCCCGGGCTTCGGCTGAGGGAACGCGGTAGAGAAGCCGGTGTGGAATGTGATGTTGCCTTCCACCTTCTGCATGGTCTGGTGAATGTGTCCGTTCAAAACCGTGACCGAACCGAAGCGCTTCAGGTAGGAAAGCGCCTGTGCGCTGTCGTCGGTGCCCCATCCCCACTCGGGGTAAACGCTCCACAGCGGAATGTGGGCAAAGACAATGATGGGCGTGCTCTTGGAAAGATGTTTCACATCTTTCTCCAACCATTCCAACTGTTCGCCGCCGAGGCTGCCCAGTCCTCCTGCTTTCAGGTTCATCACGTTCACGAGACCGACAAAGTGCACACCATTCTTATCGAAGCTATACCAGCCCGCGCCCTGCGTGCCTCTGCCGTAGCGCTCCAGATACGATTTGCCATCGTCGTTGAGCACATCGTGCTCGCCGGGCACAAAGAAGATGTCCTTCGTGCTGGCCGCCTTCAGCACTTGATCCACAGTGTCGAACTCTCCCGGCTTGGAGAGGTGGCTGATGTCGCCGGTGTGCAGGATGAAAGCAGGAGCGACCGGCAGCGCATTGATCTTATCCACGGCTACCTTCAGAGTGCCGACCACATCGGGATTCGCGGCCTTATCGAATCCCATGTGGCTGTCGCTGATCTGGACAAAGCTCAGTTCGCCCTCGTGCCCATGACCACCGAAGGGAAAGCCGCTCAAACTGTAAGAGTTGAGTACGCCGCCTTTGATCACGCAAAAAGCCCCCGTCCCAGCCCATGCCATGCACTTCAGGAAGCCTCGCCGGTCGATGCCGTCATGGTTGTGGTTGTGGAGAAGGTGGTCACCAGTCTTGGATTGCTCACTTGCCTTCATATCTCGCTCCTTCAGAACATTGTCACCAACGCTAACTGCGGAGTGCCGGTTTTATTCCCGCGGGAAGCTCAGAAAAAATGAGAGTGGTGGAGTGATGGAGGGCTTCGGATTTGAGATTGGTTTGTTAGTGCATTGGCCGTAGCTGAGGTAACCCGACAACAAAAAAGGAGGGCCACACGGCCCTCCTTGACTCGTGGCAATGCCAAACTTACTTCTTGTTGATCTTGCTGAGCCGTGTGGTCACGTCGAACGGCCCCATGCTGCAACAGGTAATGCTTCCGAGAATACCGTGGGCTTCGTCGAAGTAGCCCGCCGTGAAGTATAGAGTTGTGGTAGGTCCCGACCCCATGCCGTTGCCGAAACCCAGTCCCCACAGACCGTTGATCTGCAGCTGGAGGGCAGCAGGATTAAACAACAGCCCAACAAGATTGCCGGCTGGAGTGTAGGCTGCGATGGCGCCGCTGCCGAACTGGCCGACCAGATAGTCACCGCCAAATCCACCGAAGCCAGACGCGGGAGCTACAACGACAGCCCACGGAGAATTCGAGTAGGGGGTGTGAGCCAGCCGACCCTTGATGTTGCCCGAGGTATCGTAGAGGGTGACATAGCCATTGCCGGGCCCGGCAACATCGTCATGCTTGGCGGCATCCTGTTTCGCATAGGTTACTGCCAGCGTGCCACCGCCGACGTTGGCTACATTGAAGGGAGCGAATCCGCTGGGGATGGTCGAATCAACGAATGCACCTGAACCGAACCCCGAATACGGTGCGAAGTTCTTGTCGAAAACGTCCACCGTTCCGCCTCGGAAGTTGGCAACGTAGAGGTAATTGTTGCCGTTGGCTGAGCCCAAGGCCAGGCCCTTGTACACAGCGTTGGGGAAGTTGTTGACTGCGATTACCGTGCTGGTGCCGGAACTCCATCCCTGGATGGTTCCGTCCTCGGTTGCAAACAGGAAGTGCGTGGCATTGCCTCCTATCGAGAAATCAGATGTGCCGTTACCCACGATTCCGTCCGGACTGCCACCGGCCGTGCCGTCCCATTGGGGGACGTTAACAACCAGCGACTTGGGAGTTCCTGTGCCGTCGTAAAGAGTGGAGAGTCCGCTCCCATTGTCGGAAATCCACCACGGTCCTCCCGGGAGCCAAGCCATACCCCAGGGATTGACCAGGTTCGTGTCATTAGGCGTAACCGTTCCGACGTTAGGGATGTCGGAGTTGAGAAAGGTTGGGGTGGCCTTCTGGGCAGCGGCGGGTACGCTGGCCAGTGCTAGTGTCATCAACACCAGTCCTGTCATCAGGACCAGTCGGCGTGTGATTGTCAGACTAACCTTTTGCGACCTAAACATGGTTCCTCCATCGGTGTTGCATTCTCGAGTTTCTTACGGCACTTTGACTCGACTCTTGGCTAACAGAAGTCTTCCCAATCTAATCGGCAGCTGCAAGGGAGTTGTCTTGCCGAGGTTACGAAGTTGTCAAAAATTGTTCACAACTAACGAAACCACAAAGATGATGTTCTTTGCGTATTTGTCACAGAATTGTCAACTCACCGTTGACTGGCAATTTGATCTGTTATTAGCTGTAACTCAGCAGCATGGCACATGCCGCTGTGAGCAGGTTCTTATGGAGAAAATTCTAGTTATCGAAGACGATCTGGCGGTGCAGCGGGCTTTGCGCCGGACCTTTGAGTCGGCTGGGTTCGATGTGACCATAGCGCCTGATGGCACCGTCGCCATGGAAACATTTCGCGCCACGTTACCGCGCATCGTCGTACTTGACTTGCGCCTTCCAGGCAAATCAGGGCAGGACATTTGCCGTGAAATCAAGCGAGAAGCCTCCAACACCCCCATCCTGGTGCTGAGTGCGGCCAGCGACGTGCTCGACAAGGTGCTGCTGCTGGAGCTGGGCGCGGACGATTATGTGACCAAACCCTTCAGCCCGCGTGAGCTGCTGGCGCGCGTGCGGGCCACGTTCCGGCGCCTGAACCAGAGCGCAGACAAGGTCGAGGTCTTCAGCTTCGATGACGTGGAAGTAAATTTTTCCCGGATGGAGCTGCGTCGCGATGGGCAACTGGTGCCACTCACCCCGCAGGAGTTCAAGATGCTGCGTTTCTTCCTGAACAATCAGGATCGCGTGGTTTCGCGCACCGAACTGCTGAACGAGGTCTGGGGTTACCACAACTATCCCACCACTCGTACCGTCGATACACACATGCTGCGACTGCGCCAAAAGCTGGAGAAAGATCCTGCCGATCCGGCGCATTTCCGGACAGTACACGGCACAGGCTACAAGTTTGTCAGGTGATGGAATTCCGGGAAGGAGGCCGGGTATGGGTCGTTTGCGGCTGAGGACAAAGTTCCTCATTGCCATGCTGCTGACCTCGGCCGGCCTGACTGCTGTCTCGCTTCTCATCGTCCAGCGCACCGTTGAAAACCAGGTCCGTCGCGAGCTGGGATCCGACCTCGCCAACGCGGTTGAAACGTTTCGCAACCTGCAACGTGAGCGCGAGGCCGAACTGGCGCGCTCCGCCGAACTGATGGCTGACCTTCCCAACCTGAAGGCGCTGATGACGTCCCGCCATGCCCCGACTATTCAGGACGCTTCCGGCGAGATGTTTCGACTCTCGGGCGGTGACCTGTTTGCGCTGATCGACTCGTCCAACGAGTTCGTTGGATTTCACACCAAGGCGCCGGGCATTTCGCGCGAGCAGGCCGAGGGAGTGTTGCAGCATCACAATGCTCTCGATGAACCCGTGCAATGGTGGTTGGCTGACGGACACCTCTACGAGGTTGTGCTGAAGCCGATTTACTTCGGCAGGCAAGCGGACAATGCCCTCCTGGGCGTGGTGGCCGTCGGGGACGAGATGAACGCAGCCGTCGCCCACGAGGTGAGCCAGATCGCGGCCAGCCAGGTAGCCATCGTTAGTGGGCGAGACGTGGTGGTGAGCACGCTCAACCCGGAGCAAGTCAACGGACTGCGCGCACATCTGAGCATGGAAGCGATTCCGCAAGGCCCGACCGATTGGAAGCTGGGGAAGGAGAGTTTTATTGCCTCATCACTGAAGCTCGATCCGGGCGCATCGCCCGAGGTGACCATCGTGGTCATGAAGTCCTACGATGAGGCAACCGAGTTTCTGAATCACCTGAGCCGCCTGCTGCTGGCAGTTGGAATTGGCGCAGTTTTTGTCGGTAGTTTGCTGGTTTACTTCACCGCGAGGACTTTCACGCGCCCACTGGAAAAGCTGGTCGATGGCGTGCGTGCCTTGGGCGGCGGAGACTTCCGTTATCCCCTGCATGACCGCGGGGCGGGAGAGGTCGCGGAGCTTACCAACGCGTTCGGCAGCATGCGCGAAAGCCTCCACCAAACTCAACAGCGCTTGCTGCATGCGGAGCGGTTGGCCACCATCGGCACCATGGCGAGCTCGATTTCACACGACCTGCGACACCCTCTCACCGCAGTGCTGGCCAACGCTGAATTTCTGGCCGACGCCGATCTCAACCCCCAGCAACGGGAAGAGCTTTACCTGGAGATTCGGATTGCGGTCAACCGGCTGACAGACCTTATCGATTCGTTGTTGGAGCTGTCGCGGCCGGCCGAGTCGTTGAGCGCCACGGAAGCGCCCATTGAGCGGGCGATCAGCCGTGCCATCGAACTCGTGCTCGCACATCCGCAATTCCAGAAAATCAACATTGCCATTGAATCAGCGGGGATGCATACTGCCCAGTTTGACCCACGTACGATGGAGCGAGTGTTCTACAACCTGCTACTCAACGGCTGCCAGGCGACTCAAGGTTATGGCCGCAATGTGGCTGTAACTGTGACCAACCACGCGGACACGCTTGAAATTCGCATCTTTGATGACGGACCAGGCATCCCTCCCTCGATCTATGACAAACTATTCCAGCCTTTCGTCAGCTATGGCAAGGAGAATGGGACGGGGCTGGGACTGACGATTGCGCAGAAGATCGTGCAAGACCACAGTGGTACGTTGCAAGTGGAGAGCTCGGCGCCAGGCCGCACCGTGATGCGCGTCGTACTTCCGCGTGTGCTGAAGAAGGCCCCTGTCGGAAATGCCCCCGCGGTGGACGCCTCCCGCCACTTCAACGTGTAACGATGTAGTCACAACTGAAGGGCCTTCAAATCGTTGCTCGAGGTGCGACATGGAATGCAGATACTCCCCGGCATTGAACACAGTGCTGTTCCTATGTTTCGCGGGAATCTCGTGCGCTGCGCAAGCTCAGCCAGCTGTGCAAGTGACGGCCGCGAATCCTAGCGTGAACGCCTCTCTCGGTGAACTGCAGACACAAGTGCAGGAGTTGAAGCAGATGGTGTTGCAACTTCAGCAGGAGACGAGCGCCAGCCGCGCAGAGATCTCCAAACTTCGCCAGGAGCTGCAGGCGCAACGCTCTGATACCTACGCTGCAGCTGATCAATCAGTTGCAACCCCCAGCCAGCTCGAACAGCAAATGCAGCATCTCTCCGAAGATGAACAACTGCTCTCCGAAAAGGTGGATCAGCAATACCAGACGAAACTCGAGAGCGCGTCGAAATACCGGGTGCGCTTCTCGGGGATTGTGCTCTTCAACATATTCGCCAATAGCGGCTATCCCGACAATCAGGACCTGCCCACCTGGATCCAAAGACCCGATCCGATGGACTCGTCGGGCTCGGTGGGCGGCACGCTGCGGCAATCGATCCTCGGTTTCGAGGTCTTCGGACCGGAGGTTTTCGGGGCGCGCTCCAGCGGCAATGTCAACTTCGATTTCGGCGGAGGATTTCCCGCCACCTACAACGGCGTGAACTCAGGACTGGTTCGCTTGCGCACTGCGGACGTCCGTTTGGATTGGAAGAACACCGCAGTGATTGCGGGGCAGGACGCGTTGTTCATTGCCCCGCAAGCTCCTACTTCGTTCGCGTCCCTTATTGTGCCTGCGCTCACCTATCAGGGCAATCTTTGGTCCTGGACTCCGCAATTGCGGATTGACCACCGCTTCGAGTTTTCCGACCATTCCAGCTTCAATCTGCAAGGAGGCGTGCTCGATCCGCTGACGGGTGAACTCCCGAATGACTACAACTATGTCTGGTACCGCGCTCCCGACGCCGGCGAAGAGTCGCGCGCGCCGGCTGTCGCCGCTCGTGTCGCCTATTCGCATCCATTGTTGGGCCGGACCTTTACCGCTGGCCTGGGAGGTTATTACAGCCGGGAGAGCTGGGGCTTTGGCCGAGTCGTAAACGGCTATGCCGCCACCGCAGACTGGAACCTGCCGCTGAGCCGCCAGTTCACGCTGAGCGGCTTCTTCTACCGCGGGCAAGCGATTGGCGGACTCGGCGCTGCTTTGAGTCGCAGTGTCGTCTTCAACGGGCCGCTCACCGATCCCACGACGGCTGTGCTTCCGCTGAACTCAGTCGGTGGCTGGGCGCAGCTCAAATACCAGCCCTTGCCGAAACTGGAGTTCAATGGGGCGTTCGGTCAGGACAATCCGTTTGCGGCTGACATTCGCTACTTTGGACTCCAATCCGACAGCTACGACAATCCCTACATCACACGCAATCAGGGCTGGTTTGGAAATGTCATCTACCGGCCGCGCTCTGACCTGCTCCTGTCGCTGGAGTACCACCGGCTCAAGACCTTCAACATCTTCGACGGAAACTGGGCAGGTGGGCAGTTGAACATGGCGATGGGGATACTCTTCTAACGTAATCCATGACGGTTGAAAAAAAACTCGCTGGGCTGGCTTTAGTGGTGCTATGTGGCTGCTTCGCCCTCAGATCGCCAGCTCAGGATGTCGTGATCACAGGCCGTGTGGTTCTGGAGGGAGCTGCACACATCTCTCCGGCAAACTCTACAGTGGTATGGCTCACTCCGATTGGCGCAGATCCGAATGGCGCCGCAATCGTCAAGCCAATGCACGCCGTGCTGCAGCAGAGGAATAAGGCCTTCGAACCGCATATGCTGGTAGTTACCAAAGGATCCACAGTCGATTTCCCCAACCTTGATCCCTGGTTCCACAATGTCTTTTCGCTGTTCAACGGCAAGCGCTTTGACCTTGGGCTTTACGAGGCGGGCACGACTCGCACCGTCCACTTTGATCGCGAAGGCGTCTCCTACATCTTCTGCAACATCCATCCGGAGATGAGCGCAGTTGTGGTCGTGCTCCCCAGCCAGTATTTTGCCGTCCCCGACAAGCAGGGCGAGTTTTCCTTCGCCTCAGTGCCGGCGGGAGGCTACATGCTGCATGTTTGGAACGAACATGCCTTACCGGCGGCATTGCAGGCGTTATCACGCGCCATTGATGTCAGCCCGACTTTTCATGCAGTGGGCACCATTCACATCCAGGTGACGACAGCGTCCACCCAGCATAAGAACAAGTACGGGCAGGATTACGAGCCGCCCTCGCCCAACAATCCGGTTTACGTGCAGCCGCAGTAGATGGCAGTCCAGGATGGCGGTTTCATTCTTCCCGCTGGACGCGGCGCTAAAGCGCCGCCGGGCTTGCTGGATACAGTAATCCTCAGGTAGCTCTACAGTTCGCGAAGTTGGCGCACCGTCTCGAATACATTCCCCTGCTGAAAGAGCCTGATGCCGGCGACACCGCCAGCCCCGGCGTCGATACAGGATTCAGCGTTCGAAACGGTAACTCCGCCCAGCGCCAGTATGAGGAAGTGGCCGTGCACTTTCTTGTTGCCATCAGCCTCCAATCCAGCGCAGGCGACACGCAGAGTCTCCACACCGATTCCCTGTATGCCGGCCTGTACTTTTTCGAAAATCGGAGCGAGCACAGCAAAATCTGCTCCCTGCTCCTCGGCGCTGTGAATATCGGCTGGGACGTGTGCTGACACGCCGATAAGCGGCTTGGTCTCGCAGCATCGCATCCACAATCTGCGCACATCGGAAGCGGCCAGCTCTCCCGCGGGGAGATGAACCCCATCAGCGCCGACCGCGAGTGCTATATCGGAGCGGCTATTGATGAGTACCTTCGTGGCGTTTGAATTATCGCGAACCGCGCGAACCACTTCGCGTGCTAGACGCTCTAACTCGCACGCCGGGAGGTCTTTTTCCCGCAACTGGATGTAGTCCACACCCCCGCGGGCCGCGTCCGCGATCCTGCGAAGCAGGGCTGTGCGTTGCAGCGTGTCAATATTCCCGAACCCATGGCGGTCGGTTATGTAGTAGAGGAGCATTAGCCAGGCCCGTCTTCTCCTGCCTGCCTCATCACCTGTCCAGCATCACGAGGCAGGGCCGCCCGCAACTCGCCCACGGTTCGCTTAAGGACCGGGTGCCGCACCTGAGGTGCGATCTCAGCCAGCGGCTCCAGCACGAATCGTCGCCGATGCAAGGCAGGATGCGGCACATCAAGTTGCGTCGTATGTATTACAGAATTCCCAAACAGCAGGATGTCAATGTCGATCGTCCGCGGGCCTTTCGGCAAAGTGCGACGGCGGCCCATTTCCTGCTCAATTTTCAGCATCCGGGAGAGAAACTGCTGCGGCATCAGCCCGGTCTTCAACGCCACCGCGCAATTCAGGAACCATGGCTGGTCGGCCACTTCCATCGGCTCGGTCTCATAGAACGCGGACACCGCCACCAACTCACCGACCTGACGAAGCTTCGTGATCGCCGCGCGAAGATTCTTCTCGCGCTCACCGACGTTGGACCCCAGCGAGACATAGACCATCTTGTCCACACCTTTATGTTAGCGCGGCACAACTCAGCGCGATATTCTCCTGGCATATGGCCTACAACAAAGCATGACCGTGCCCAGATCCTGAGAGAGACTCTGCGAAGGGTGACTAAAGGCGGACGAAAGTGGAAGAAGATAGGCAGACGATCCGCTCGTAATTAAGACAGGGGCGGAGGAGTTAGTCCGCCCCTGTGGGAGAAAAACCGCCATCGTCGTCCTCGTTGGTCGAACGAGGCGGCGGGCTGCGACAGGTTTATCCGCCCAGGAGGTACACCTGCAGCTCGTAGAACACCAGGTCACCACCGGCATCCGTCTGAAAGGTAAGCTGGGTAATGCTTCCCCACGAAGACGGAAAGTTCAGGGTCTGCATCTGGGTGGTTAAGCTGTAGAACGCAGAACCAACGTACGTACCGTTGTTATAAGCGAGAACGGTGATGTTGGTCGGACCGAAGCCCGCTGCCACGGTGGCACTGGACGCCTGAAAGCTCGTAGGTCCACCGGCAGAAGTGATGGTGCCAAAGCAGGCCTCCTGCAGCACACGGCAGACTTTACCACCGATGAAGGCCACATCTTGCGGGCGCAAAATGCCGCCGATGGGGCCATCTTTGTAACCGGGCCCGGCACCCGACCACTGGCTTGGATTGACATAGTAGATGTTGCTCCAGTTGAGCTGGCCGTAGCCGTTCGGCATGAGTGTAGGCGAACTCACCAAGGGAAGGTCGGCGAAGTTAAGGTTTTCCTGAGCAGTGGCGCCAAGGGCCAGTGCCAGAACGCATGCGAACATTACGAGAATCTTTTTCATTTTATTTTCCTCTTCTTCGAAATTTGAACTTTCCGGGGGCCCAAAAATGCCGTTACGAATTTCCGCGAAACCAACTACCCACACCGTGCAACAACGCGGCAAGTGTGCGTTAAGTGACCTGCAGAGTCGATGCACCAGCGGTCATTTGCAAGTCATCTGGGGGTGATTTGAGCTAAGTCGCTCATGGCAAAGTACTCGACTGGTCCCTCGCGTTGGCGAAAGCTAAATAAGTGAGGAGTGAAATATTGAAAATGGTTGAAACTAAGGCCGAGTTCAAAGCGAATATGTTGAAGAAGAGCAAGAGCAATCTCGAGAGGGCTATCCGATCGGATAGAGTGACAAGCGATTTTGAGAGCTCACAAAGTTCATCACTATTGTGTTAACGGACACTGTGTGCACTTTGTGGAAAGCTCCGCAGCATTGGCCGGGCCCGAGTTGGAACAAAGAGAAGTTACCGGCTGACGCGAAAGGTTAATGTTCTTCATTGATTTCCCCTCTTCCCCTCTCACTGCGTGAGGAAATGATCCCCGACTGTTACTTCGAGAGCTAACGCTCGCGTTTTCATTCGAGCTGCTTCCTACTAATTGAGGCACCGTCTGGTTGGCGCTTCACACTGCCCTAGAGTTGCACCTTCGCAGTGACCAGCTTTTCCATCTCTTCGATGGTGAGCGAGCAGCTTCCAACGTGAAAGCCACAAACCACGGCGTCTTCGCCTACCAACTCCGGCCAAAAACCAGGGTGTTCCTCGAGGAAGCGGGCAAGCCTCGCTAGCAAACTGGCGGGTATCTTCGTGTGCCATTTCATAACGACCTCCTCAATTGCAAGACTGAAAATGAGGGGCGGAGCCAAGTCCGCCCCATTAGAGTTCGCGACCTGGTCCTTGCAAAATGCTCGGACCAACGGCAGCGGAACTTAAGGTTCTTTGCAACCCGGTAGGGCGAAGCACCGCAAGCGCCATGCCCAGGGCAGTTGATTGTCTTTGTCGATCACGTTCGGCTGCATCTTTTGTACGGGTGGGGCTTGCTGGCCACCGCCGACCGCGGTTTTCGCGGCTTCATTCACAGCATGCGTCGGCTGGTTCGAGGTGTTCCCCACAGCGTTGGGGCTTGAGTGCCTCGCATCGGGGTAGACATACCGGGACGCTTGGGCGCTGGCGCCAATCGCCAGGGCCAGTACGGTTGCGAGTAAAGCTACTTTTTTCATCGAAGTTTCCTCTTTTCTTGTTGGATTTTTGTCACGTCGTGAGTTCGGAATCGTTTGATTGGCGAAATCGCTGCGTGATGGGGTTGACTTTGCCCTAATTGGCGCACGGAGTCGATGCACCAGCGCTCATTTGAATGTCATTGAGCGGTCATTTGCCAGGAAACTGGGGAAATCACTATCTCAACGGATAGAGAATGGGACCGCACGTTGTTCGAGGACGCAATGCCGCGAATGCTTCAGCCAATCGCGAACGATTGTGGATCGCCTGCATTCATCGTGAGACTTAGCGGACGGCGAAGTTCGCGCCGTTCGGGAGATCGTGCTTCTGGGTGTACTCGCGCTCGGAACGTGATTCTCTCACGTTGCGGAGAGCAGAATCGCGATGAAGAACCACTTGCGAGTTGAAGACGGATCGCTAGGGTAGCGTTTTCTCGTCATTTGCGTTGAAGCAACTAACGAGGTCGACTTAAGCCGGCATCGCTGCACCGGTCTTCTCTGATTTTCCGAACTGCTCTTGCCGAACTTCCGGCATTGCGTTCACTGTTAATGCCAGCAAAAAGGGGGCGGAATGTGGCCGCCCCGCCTTGGTAATAGTTGCGACCGCGCTCTGTACATAGCCTCTAACGAACACGGTCGCCGCGTTGCCAACTACTCGGCGTTCGCACCGGGGTACACGATAATGGGTGGACTCACGGTACCTTCTGCGCCTATCCCGCCCGGTGGATCGAGGATGGGTAAAGACACCGCCGGACCAACATTCTGAACCGGTGGACCTGAAGGGCCACCATTTCCCGCAACATCGCTGAGGGGCCCGACACCGTGCAGGGACGCGCTAGGTCCCACGCTATCCAAGGCACTCGGTCCTACTGATTGCTGCTGACCAATCGCGGTTGCGCCCGCGGGCTGGATCTTCAGGTCGTACAACGAGACCGTTCCCTGGGTGGTCTCCATGACCAACTGCGTGATCGCCTCCCAACTATCCGGGAAATCGATTTCCTGCAGCGCAGTGCTCAGGGTGAAGGCCTGCGAGCCCACAAACTTGCCACGATTGTACGCAGACACGCTGACGGTCTCGGCATGGTAGCCCGCGGCCACGATCGCACTTTGAGCATGAAAGCCCAAGGCGTTCGCGGGGGCGGCGGCGGAGATTGAGCCGGAACACAAAGCCGCAGTCAGCTCACATACATGTCCACCCATGAAGGCCACGTTGAGGGCGCTCGGGCCCTGCTTGAAGCCGTCCCCTCCGCCGCTCCAGTTCGGAGCCACATAATTGAAGCCGGACCAGCCGAGGCTGGAGTAACCGTCCGGAAGCGCCGTCGGGCTCAACGCCGTCGGCAATGCGGCGAAGGTAACGTCTTGCTGGGCGCTGGCGCCCAGAGCCAGGGCCAGAATGGTTGCGAACAAAGCTGCTTTTTTCATCGAAGTTTCCTCTTTTGTTGAATTTTTTCACGGGGTGAATTCGGAATCCTTTGATTGGCGAAATCGCCGCGTGATGGCGAGAGTGTGCGTCAGGTGGTTTCTGAAATCCATGCACTGGCGGTGATTTGGAGGTTATTTGCAGGTCATCGCCACGGGCACCGGCTGATGAGCTTCGCTAAGTAGCTCATGAAAAAGATAATTGGCCTCACTATCCGTTTGTCCTCAACTGGCCACGCTAACCTCCGTTGTGGTGCGATCGGCTCAGGTGCTATCGTCGTAAGCACCATATTTATCGGCATCTGCAACTCATGCTGCTTTCTTCACAGCGTATTTTTCTGCCGGCTCTGCTCGTCCTCGCGATGCCAGGTACAACTATGGCTCAACAAACTTTGGGGGAACTCTATGCCACGGATGCCAGCGTAAAAGGGTCCGTCATTCTGGCGGGTACTGGGACCAGCGTGCTAAGTGGCTCTTCCATACAGGCAGGGGCGCAAGCCGCGACTCTCAAACTGGAGCGCGGCGGCAGCGTGCTGGTTTGCCCGGGAACGAAGCTTTCCGTCACGGCTTCACAAAGTGGGCGGGAGCTGATGTTCGGTTTGAGCTCAGGGAATCTGGAGCTGAACTATCCTCTCGGAGCTTCCGCCGACACACTGCTCACCCCAGATTTGCGCCTGCTTATGCCTGGCCCCGGAACGGTGCATGTCGCGGTCCACGTCACGCCGCAAGGCGACACCTGCGTGCAGTCCCTGCCGCTAAATGCCGCTGCGGTCGTAGTGTCCGAAACGATGGGTGATGCGACCTATCAGGTGAAGCCCGATGAGGCCGTGTTGTTTAAGAGCGGCCATCTAAGCGAGGCCGCTCGCTCCAGGCACAATTGCGGATGTCCTGTCGCCCCTCCGGTACTGGTTTCCAAGACTGCCCCGGTTCCGCCCCCGCCTGTGGAACCCAAGCCGTCGCAACCAGTCGCTCAGCCTGCGAAGCCTTTGCCCACCCCTTCGCCGGACGAACACGTCGCGGTGGAAGCTCCATTTGTCTTCCGCGCCAGCGATCCCGCTCCCGACCTGACCGAGACCGTTGCCACGCTGAAACTGGAAAGCAACAAACTCATACAACTCGATCCCGTGGTTCTGCCGCCGCCCGAGACGCAGAAGAACAGCGCGCAGTCCAACAATACGGAAACTGCGACGAAGCAGCAGAAGCACGGCTTCTTCAGCAGAGTCGGGGCGTTCTTGGCCACCATATTTCACTAGAGCAGCTAGCAATTAGCAACTAGCAACTAGCAACTAGCAACTAGCAAACCACTCCCTTTGCTCGTCTTGGAAACGTCGGCGGTTCGTCCGCGAAGTGAAATGTCCTCGTCGGATCCACGCCTGTAGTTGCTAGTTGCTGCTTGCTGATAAACTTACTTTTCTATGACCGAGCAGCCGCGCTCCCGGGTATTTCTCTGGATTTTGCTGGGTGGCGGAGCCTTCTTCCTTTTCCTCGTTGGCATCTTCGCTCTGGTGTACTTCACTGTTCGCTCGCAGCAGAAGAGCAGTTTCAGCGGCTTTGGTGACAAGATAGCGGTCGTGGACTTGGAAGGGGTAATCATTACGCCCAAAGATGTGGTCGAGCAGCTCAGAAAGTACGCTGATGACAGCTCCATCAAAGCCATCGTGCTGCACGTGAACTCGCCCGGCGGCGGCGCTGCGGCGTCAGAGGAGATCTACCGCGAAGTGCTGCGCATTCGCGACACGAAAAAGAAGCGCATCGTCGCC
>JBKQKT010000632.1:0-4869 GCA_052147365.1 Candidatus Korobacteraceae bacterium
GGTTCAAACCTCAGGCGGTCAGGTGGCACAAGGTATGATCTTCGGCCGTAGGAATCGAAACTGCTGGTTGAGACTGAGCTGGAATCTGACTGACAAGGTAGGTCAGCCATAGCTGAAATCGTATATACTTCGTGCACTACGAAGTACCCGCAGGGGCGCGCTCGGGTGTATTCGGTGGGTTTTAGTTCCGTCAATATCCGGGCCGTCATTGGATCGCAACATGGGTGATTCCAGATCACGGCCCGACGAAAAATCCGTTTCTAAGAAGTCCAAACTTGCCGGTGTGAGTACTCCGTTTGCCGGTGAGAGTTCCGGCAGCAACGTTCCAGTTGCTCCCGACGACGAAGCTACACTCGTGGACGCTGGTCCGCCCCGACATGATCCCGACGCCACCATCGTCGATACCGGGCAGCGCGGTGCTGGACAGCAACTGGACCCCGAAGCCACGTTGGTGGATGCCAACGCTTCGTTCCGCCGAACTCCGGCGCCTCCATCCAATCGAATTTCCAACGCGTCTGCCAGCGCGGCCGTATTTGAGATCGGCGACCTGCTGGGCGGGCGATATGAAATTCTGCAACTTTTGGGTGAAGGCGGCATGGGCGCCGTGTACAAGGCTGCCGACCGCGAACTTGATCGGTTCGTTGCGTTGAAGGTCATCCGGCCGGAACTGGCCTCGAACCCCGCGATCCTGGCCCGTTTTAAACAGGAGTTGCTGCTCGCTCACCAGGTCACACACCGCAACGTGATCCGCATTTACGACCTTGGTGAAGCCGAGGGTGTGAAGTTCATCACCATGGAGTTTATCGAGGGCAAAGATCTACGCGCCCTCATTCGTTCGAAGAAGAAGTTTGCTCCTGAAGAAGCCGTGGAAGTGATTCAACAGGTGTGCCAGGCCTTGGACGCAGCGCATAGCGTTGGTGTGATACACCGCGATCTGAAGCCGCAAAACATCATGCAGGACGCCGCGGGCCGCATTCTGGTGATGGATTTCGGTTTGGCTCGTACCCTGGAAGGCGACGGGATGACCCAAACGGGTGCGATCGTCGGCACCATGGAATACATGTCGCCTGAACAGGCACTG
Organism: Candidatus Korobacteraceae bacterium; assembly: GCA_052147365.1. Taxonomy (GTDB): domain Bacteria; phylum Acidobacteriota; class Terriglobia; order Terriglobales; family Acidobacteriaceae; genus Bog-257. Next base: position 1,082 of record JBKQKT010000632.1, read on the forward strand.
GCCAAGGACCTCGATCAACGTTCGGACATTTTCGCTCTCGGACTGATCCTGTACGAATTGCTGACGGGCAAAACACCCTTTCAAGCCGAGAGTGCGCTCGCCAGTCTGATCAAACGGACGCAAGAGCGTGCGATTCCGGTGTCGGATGTTGACAATCAGATTCCCGGGGCATTGAGCGGGATTGTGAGCAAGTGCCTGGAACGTGATGTGAACGAGAGATACCAGACCGCTTCTGCCATTCTTGCCGACCTGAACACTTGGAAAGACAAGAGAGCGGCAGGCACAATCAAATTAGACGCTAGCGTCAAGCCGTGGGGGCAGACTCTTCCGTGGCCCCTTATCGCTGGAATCGTGACTGCCCTGATCCTGGCGATCAGTGGGTACATGCTTCGCGACCGGCTGTTTAGTGCATCGCCCAGTACAAGATCTGCTCCTTCGGGGCCCGCGGTGTCGCTGGCAATTTTGCCATTCCGCAACGCATCGGGCGATCCGAGCCTGGATTGGATCGGCCCCAGCCTTGCCGACATGCTCAGCACCGATGTTGGCCAGTCCGCGCAGTTGCGCACGGTGAGCCCGAGCAGCCTGCATCAGGTCTTCACTGACCTGCGCATTTCCTCCTCGACGGTTCTCGACCCCGCGACGATCCGCCGCGTGGCTGATTTCAGCACTGCGGATCGCGTGGTTTGGGGGCAATATGCCAAGTTCGGCGACCAAATCCGCATCGATGCCACGCTTCAGGATATTAAGAACGGCACGGCGGTTCCGCTGAAGATCGATGTGTCCAGTGAGAAGGAGATCCCAGGCGCGATTGATCGCCTGGCAGAGTCCATCCGCCAGAAGCTTGCACTCCCGGAAAACGTATTGAAGGAACTCAAGGCTAGTTCCTTCCAACCTACTTCGCAATCGGTGGCCGCGCTGCGCGACTACAACCAGGGGGTCGGGTTACAGCGAGACGGGAAGAATCTGGAGGCGCAAAAGCAGTTCGAGGCGGCGACCAAGGAGGACCCCACCTTCGCGCTGGCATTTTCCAAGCTTGCACAGACCTATGGCAGTTTGGGCTATGACAGCGAAGCGGAGCGCTCCGCTAAAAAAGCGGTAGGGCTTAGCGAAGACCTCCCTGCGGCGGAAAAGTATTTGATTTCCGCCATTGAATTGCAGGTGATGAAGAAGTATCCCGAAGCCATCGCAGCTTACGGCAATCTGGCCAAGGTTTCGCCGGATAACTCTGACGTGCAATCGGCGCTCGCCAGCTTATATCAAGATTCTGGCGATCTGGTGAAGGCGCGCGATTATTACCAGAAGGTTCTGGCTTCCAACCCCAAGAATATAGCGGCGACTCTTGATCTTGGTCGCATCGAGATCAAGAGCGGCAATCCGCAAGGGAGTTTCGATCCGCTGAACCGCGCTTATAGTCTCGCCGTACAAGTGGACAACCAGGAGCAAAAAGCCGCCAGTTTACACCTCATGGCGGTCGCTTACAGGATGTTGGGCAAGCCCCAGGAAGTTCTGCGCAATGAGCAGGAGGCACTCGCTATCTGGCGTCACATCGGTCAGAAGCGCGGCCTGGCGTTCAGCCTGAACGAAATGGCGAGGGCTCAAGCTTCGCTCGGCGCCAGCAAAGATGCGCTGTCCAACTTTCAGGAGGCTCTGCAGATCCGCCGCGAGATTGGCGACAAGCGCGGCATGGGAGATACGCTGCTGGACATCGGCAATTTCCACGATGACCGAGGCGACCATGATCAGGCGCTCAAGATGTACAAGGAAGCCCTGGAGTTGGAGCGGGACATTGGCAATGAAAGTTTGCAGGCCATTTGTCTGAACAACATCGGAAGCGTGTACTCGGAAAAGAGTCAATTCGATGACGCTCTAACCTACTTCCAGCAGGCGCTGCAGTTGCGCGAAAAATCGAAAGTGCCACAGGATATCGTCGAGGCGGTTCACAACCTGGGTCAAGTTTCGAGTGGGATGGGTCAGTACGATCAGGCCATTTCCTACTACATGCGGGCGCTGGATCTGCGGCGCAGCATGAACGACCCACGTGGTGCGGCGACCGAGTCCTACGGTTTGGGCGCTTTGTTTGATTATCAAGGACGGTATGGGGCAGCCGTCAGCTCGAAGCAGGACGCGGTCAAGACCTTTCGCGATCTCAAGGACAGAACCTTCTGGATGGCCGAAATACTTGGGGGCTACGGAGAGTCGCTTATCCTGGCCGGGCGAGGCGACGAAGCGAAGAGTTCTTTGGACGAAGCGCTCAGCCTGTCTCGCGAACTGAAGAACGACGGCCTGGTGGCGCAGACCTTAGGATTCAAGGGGGATGCATTCTTCTATCAGGACAATTTCAAGGCTGCCCACGCGCTTTACGAGCAGGCATTGCAGGCGGCTATGAGCAGCAAGGAAGCGGATAGAATTCTGAGCGCAAAAGTAAACATGGCGGTCGTCGAAGTCCGTGAAAAGAGAGGACAGCAAGCGATTCCGAAGCTTCGGGTGCTGATCCAACAACTGGATGATGCCAGCGCGAAATACTCTTCGGTGGAGTGCTCGATTTTCATGGCGGAGGCGATGATGCAAAGCCATGACTATACTCATGCCCGCCTGGAGTTGCAGCGCGCTCTGCTGCGCTCGGACAAACTGGGACAGCGAGCGCTGAGTGCGCACGCCCATTACCTGTTAGCGACGATCGCACGGAATGCCGCGGACAATACAGAAGCCCAGGATAATTACCGCGAGGTTGTGCGCACGCTGGACGCAATGAAAAAAGAGACCGGCGCGGAAAAGTTGCTGCAGCGCTCTGATCTGAAAGCCATGTACGAAGAATCCACCCACTGGTCGCAAGTCGGAAAAAGCTAGAGAAAGAGGGAGACAACAACACACGGACGAGGACCGTCCCATGCCGGCCTCGTCCGTCTCAGTTTCCTCCGCTGCATTCTTATTGCGACGTCACAGTCGTGCTCGCGGTTGAGGAGTTATTGCTCGGATTCGTATCCGCATTGCTCTCCGAAACCGTTGCCGTGTTATGTAGTACCGTACCCGCGGAAGCAGTCACTTGCACAGTGATCTGAATGACCGCCCCGTTCAGGTCATAAATCGACACCGGCATAATTGTACCCACATTACAACTCACGGTGCCGCCTGCGAACGCACACGGTACTTGAGTCGTCGTGCAATTCAGTTTGCCTTTCACGATCGAGCAAGCGACGTTGGTGCCCGATGCGCTCAAGAAGGTCGTGCCGAGTGGTAGGGGATCTTTCATACCGACGTTAACCGCGTTGGCATTTCCCAAATCCCCCACCCCGATGAGGTACGTCATCTTGGTGCCAGTACGTTCCTTTGGAGGCGCAACGTTCAAGATCGCCACATCGGTCGACCCAACCACGGTGTAAGTCACCGTTTGTGACACGGTGTTCAATGCGGAGTCCATTACAGTTGCAGTGAAGGTATGCAGACCCGGCGTGGTTGTGTCGAACTGCCCCCCTTGTGCGACGGCTCCGCCCGGAGTGTCGATCGCGCTGCAGGAAGACACCGTTAAGAACGGCCCGGTCGGAGAATTGACGCCTGCGTTTACCGCGGAGCAAGAGTAGTTCGCTGAGGTCGCCTGGCCTTGCTGGTAGATGCCACCGTTCGCCGGAGCAACGACACTAACGCTTGGCGCCTCACCGGGAGTGAGGTACGTCAACACCCAGCACGAACCCGTGCCTTGGCTACCACCCTTACCGCTACCTCCCGTAGGGCTCTTGAGAGGATCTGTGAAAGAGGTGATCTGGTTACTCTGGAACAGCGGCGGAGTGTTA
>JBKQKT010000633.1:0-6123 GCA_052147365.1 Candidatus Korobacteraceae bacterium
TCCAGGTCCTCGTAGGCTTTCTTCAGCGGCTCGTCCATCTCGATGCTGACGACTTCCTCTCGGTAGGGAGGGAGAGCGTCGGAGATGTCCTCCAGCGACACAAACGCACCGAGACTCATCAGGAAGCGGCCGAACAGAAGCGGTGAGGCTCCTGGCCGATGGCGGAGCCTGGTGGTGACCCGCGCCTCCGAGCAGGCGTTGTCGGCCGGCTCGATCACCGTTATCTTCTCCAGCAGTCCATAGGTTTCGGTAAAGGACCGGACACCGGCTTCCCCATATTCAAAACCCTCGTCCAACATCCTCGCAGGCTCAAGGCGAAACAGAATGCTGAAAAGCTCATCTGCGTAGCCGCCCAAGAGTGTGCCGGTGAGCACGGCGATGTGGCGGGCGGCCGCAGCCAGTGCGCCCAGCGCATTGCCCTGTGCTGTATCTCCTCCCTTCAGCTCGTGAACTTCGTCAGCTATGGCGTAGTCAAAGAAACCGTCCATGTAGAGGCCAGTCACGTAATACCTGTGGGGCGGTGGAAGTCACTGTTTGGTACAAATGGCATCCACTCTTTGGCCGCACGCTTCGAGTTATACGCCGAATGGGCCGCGCAAGGAGGGATTACTTTTGTTGCGAACTTCCCGACGGAAATATCGGTGCGATACCGGAGTGGATGACGGATGTTGCCGTCTGCGCTTCGCTCACGGTCGGCGAGCCCAGAATTGGCCTAACGGCGCTGCTTGAATTGCGTAGATTTCTTGATACTGTGCATACGGGAAAGTCGTGAGACGCCCACACACTTTCACGTGAAAGGAGTTCCCAAACGTGCAGTCAAAAAAGAAACCGTCCTTACTCCAGCCTTGGCTACCTCTCCCGGCAGAGGAGCCGATAATCCTGCCCATAGACAAACAAACTGAGCTGGAACGGATCCTTGCGGATCTTTTGGTCGCTGCCGCTGCGACTACTGAGAAGGAAAGGAGTTCCTCGTGAATCCTAAAATCACCCCTGAGCATTTACGGCGGCGGGCCATTGTCTATGTCCGCCAATCTACTGTGATCCAGGTGCTCAACAATCGCGAAAGTCAGCGTCGGCAATATGGGTTGTCTGGCTATGCGCAGGAGTTAGGCTTCGTGGACGTGATGATGATTGATGATGACCTCGGGCGGTCCGGATCCGGGCTTGTGGACCGTCCTGGATTTCAGAGGTTGGTGGCGGAAGTTTGCGCTGGCCAAGTAGGCGCAGTTTTCTGCTTGGAAGCTTCCCGCTTGGCCCGCAACGGCCGGGATTGGCACCATTTGATTGAGTTGTGCGGCTTAGTGGGAACCTTGGTGATCGACCCAGAAGGAGTCTACGATCCTTGCCTCATCAATGATCGATTGTTGCTGGGTCTCAAAGGCACGATGAGTGAATTCGAGCTTCACCTGCTCCGACAACGCTCTGTAGAAGCCATGCAACAGAAGGCGCGACGCGGAGAGTTTCAGTGTAATCTGCCAATCGGTTACAGTTGGACGCCTGACGGCAAGGTTGAGATCGATCCTGATCGCCGCATCCAACAAGCCATCGGATTAGTCTTCGAACGATTCACTGTGCTCGGGAGCGCGAGGCAAGTGCTGATGGAGTTTCGCAGTCAGGGTATGCTGTTACCCGTGCGTCGTCACGATGTCTTAGGTGCCACAGTTGAATGGAAGCCACCCGTGTATGCCACGATTCACAAGATCTTGAGCAACGCGGTTTACGCAGGTGCTTACGCGTTCGGCAAAACCGAGGCACGCACGGCAGTCGTCGACGGGCGGGCCAAGAAAACGGTCGGGCACCACAAGTCACGCCAGGATTGGACGGTGCTCCTCCGCGACCACCATCCCGGGTACGTTTCTTGGGAACAATACGAACGTAACCAGAGGATGCTTACGGAGAACAACTTCATGCGCTCAGGTCACGGCCGGAAGGCGGGGCGTGGCGGCAACAGCTTGCTGACCGGTCTTCTCCGCTGCCGAAGATGCGGGCGGATGTTGTACACATACTACACTGGTCGGGGCGACCTTGTGAGATACCTCTGTCGAGGCGCGAAGATTACACAAGGGGCGGAGATATGTATTTCGTTTGCTGGGTTGAAGCCGGAGCAGCGAGTGGTGGAGGAAATCTTGCGGGCAGTTCAAGGACCGGCCATCCAGGCGGCGCTACAGGCAGCCGAGCGCGCGGCCGCGCAGCAAGCTTCCAGGCTTCAAGCTCTCAACCTCGAACTCGAGCAGGCACGTTACCAGGCGGGACTCGCCGAGAAACGCTACGAGGCGGTTGATCCTGCCAATCGGCTCGTTGCCGATGAATTGGAGACGCGGTGGAATCGCACGCTTCGAAATGTCGAGGAACTAGAAAAGAGGCTGCGGGAGGAAGAAGCCGCGGTTCGGGCCATTCCAATTCCCAATGAAGCAGCGTTGCTTCGTCTCGCCAACGATTTGCCTTCCCTCTGGCACGCCCCCACAACGGACTTACGCCTAAAGCAGCGAATCATAAGAATCCTTATTGAAGAGATTGTCGTGGACGTGGACCGCGATGCCAACCAAGTTGTGCTGCTGATTCACTGGTCCGGGGGTTCTCATTCCGAATTGCGGGTGACCAAGCCCCGAACGGGAGAGCATGGTCGCCGAACTGCAGCTGAAGCTGTCGAGATAGTTAAGCAGATGGCCAGTCGATATTCCGATGAGGTGATCGCGAGTGTACTGAATCGGTTGCGCCTCGAAACCGGTGCTGGTAACACATGGAAAAAACACCGTGTCTGCTCGCTCCGGCACTATCTTGGACTGCCATGCTTCAAGCCCAACGAGCAGCCCACATCGCGTGGGCTTACGGCCGAACAGGCCGCCGAACGTCTCGGCGTGAGCCAGCAGACTGTGCGCGAGTTGTTACGCGAGGGAGTTTTGGAAGGTGCCCAAGTGGTGAAATTCGCCCCTTGGGAGATTCCCGCGGAGTCTTTGACTTCTGAAAGAGTTGTTAAACGTCTCCAAGGCATTCGTGCCGGAGAGCGGTTTAGGCGAACAGGGGAAAATGGCGAGCACACGCTGCGACTGCCAGGTCTGTGAAAATCTCTTGCACGTTCAACCGTCCACCGCGGCTGTGAGGGTAAGCACTTCCGCCACTCGCCAGAAGCGTGAAGAACGCCTGCATCTTTCGAACGGCCTCCCGGGTGTCTTCAGCGATCCTCGCACTCGGCACTGAGCACGTTTCAGAAGAGCGAGAGTTGGCCTTCGCCAGACTCCTTTCTCCGAAGGGGGCGCCCCGTGGGTGGCTGCGACCCAAACTTCAGAGCCTGGGTGACAACGGGAAGGCTGGCCACCGGCATCACTGGAAGTGCTGCTGGTTGCACCGCTTGGGCGACTGGCGGCTCGGCTGGGACATCCGCGGCCGGCAGCATCCTGCTGCGATCCGCTTGGATTTGCCGCCAAACGGCATCAGCCGACTCGCCGATTCCACGTTCCGTGACCAACTCGCGAGCTATGGCGGTCAGCATATCGTCACTGTCCGCGAGCACGTGCAACCCTTCGGCCGAGAACTTTCCCTCCATCGCCAGTGAAACCAGCAGCTTTTTACCCATGAGGCGCAAGCACGCTGTTTGAACCGTGTCCTCATAGTGCAGGTAATAGACGCGAACTGGCCGCCTCTGCCCAATGCGCCAGGATCGGCGGCTCGCTTGGCGTAGCGTGTGAAGAGAATAGCCTGATTCGTAAAAGATCAGCGTAGGGTGGCTCAGAAGGTCGAGCCCCGTCTCGATGATTTTGGGATGAGAAATCGTTACCTGAACGCCCTCCTGCAACTTGTTCTCAATCCACGCTTCCCGTTTTTCCGTGGGCACACTGGCGGTAAGGACGGCCACGCGAATGCCTTCGCGCGTCAGAATGCTTTCCAGGCGGCGCGTCACGTCGCGCTTCTGAGTATAAACGGCATAGAGATGGCAGCGACGGGATTGCGCGAGCTCGTTTTTGACGATCTCAAGCAAGCGACGTTCCTTCGCCTGCACATACTCGCGATCCAGATCTTCGGCTCGACCAATCAAGAATCTTTCCCTCCGACCGGTTTCCTCATTGAACTCCCAACCATACAACTCACCGAGGTCATACGGCCGGTCGGTATACATCAACAGTGCGTTCAGCCCCACACTCATTACCGAGTGGTTGCCACGATGTTCCTTGAGAGCGCGCTTGACGTCTTCCTCCAACTGGCGGTAGGCCGCTTGCAGGGGAGGATCCATCGCGACGCCGATCACTTCTTCCGTGTAAGTCGGCAAGTCACACGCGATGTCTTCGAGAGAGATGAACGCTCCCAACTCCATCAGAAACTGCTCGAATAGCCGCGGGGAGGCTCCGGGCCGACGCTTCACTTGCGTCGTCACCCGGGCCTTGGAGCAGGCATTGTCAGCCGGCTGGATCGTGGTGTTTTTCTCCAACACCCCATACGTTTCAGAGAACGACCGCACGCCTGCTTCTCCCCATTCATAGCCGAGCCCCACCATCTTCCCTGCCTCCAGCCGAAACAAGAGATGGTAGAGGTCATCGGCATAGCCGCTCAGCAATGTGCCGGTGAGAACGACCAAACGATCAGTGCAAGCGGCGAGGGTTCCCAGAGCGTTGCCCTGCGCTGTGTCCCCTGCCGTCAGTTGATGCACTTCGTCGCCGATGCCGTAATCAAACCAGTCGGACAAATAACGACCGATGAATTCCATCGGCGCCACTCGTCGGATCCTCTGCCCGTCGGCCTGCCAGAGCGGGCTGTACAGTGCTCGCCGAGACTTGATGCTCGGGTGGTCCTCTTCCTTATTATGACCGCCAATGATCTCGCTGAGGCGGACCTTATTGAAATCCGCAGCGAGCAACCGCTCGTCACCCACATAGATGGGGCATCCAGTGTCCGGATTGACGACGCTGCCTTGGTAGCGGCCGCACTGCGCCACCTCGTAAGCATGTCGCCAGAACCACCCTAACTTCGAGCGGTCGCGTCCGACCACAAGTAGAGCTGGCCCTGAGCAGATCGACTGTTGCCAACGCTGTCGAGCCGTTTTGTAGTTTTTCCGGAGACGAAGATCGGTCAGCGTGGTATGGAAGCCCTCTCGCACGATCTTACCGTGACGCAGTTGCACCTCATTGACGCCGCACGCGGAGCCATTCCGAGATCTGTCGCGCAACGCGTCGATGAAGAACACTCTGACTCTGGGTAGCGTCTGAAAAGTTTCTCGGGCCATTTTCGCTGTCAGATGCCCGGGTACCATGGCGAGCGCGGTAAAGGGCCTTCCATCGGCGTGGCAATGAATAGCGGCCAATGCCACGAGCGTCTTACCCGTGCCACATTCTCCGATGACTGCAGCGGCTCGGGCCCGCTCCCATCGCCGAACCACACCCATGGCCGCCAATTCCTGGGCCGGGTAAGGGCGACGAAGCAATCTCTTCATCGCGGGAGAAACGGAATCATTTAGCCTATGCAGGGGAGGGTACATTTCAAGGATGCGCTGTCCCAACTCCGGAGCGTACATGCGTAAATAATCCTGAATCGTTTGGACGGCATCCATCTCTATGACTCCTTCAGATGTTGGAAAAACGACGTGATCCGCCACCCACATCAATCTGGGTAACCTTTCGTACGCGGCAGCGTTAGCTTGACTCAACCGGTGGAAGCCCCCACTCCGCGTCTCTGCTGGGAACGACTTATTCACGCGAGATCATCAAGGCTGGATGAAGAGGGGCGGCAGCGCCTCTGAAGGCGCTACTGGTTTTCGCTGCAGGAGGATTAGCAAGAAATCGCAAGAAATTAATGCAAAATGCCGGTCCTCGTGCTATAAGCAGTCTTATGACAATGGCCTCTCTGGGATCGCTTCTTGAACTTCGTGCACTGCTGGATGTGCTAGAGTCCCGGCGTGCGCCGGAACGGTCAGTCCTGGGGGTGAAGTCCACGAACACCGGCTTCGAATTGGCAAAAGCCAACTCGCACCGTGCGGGGAGCCGGCAGGCAACCAAGGGGTCTCCGCACAGTCCATCGTCCGCTCGATATGGTCGCAGCCAACGAAGCAGCCCGTCGAAAGAAGACGACGACTCTCCCGATCTTATGTTTTCAACTACATAGTCAGGTGGTGTGGAATGTCGCAGGCATGTACCG
>JBKQKT010000634.1:0-4570 GCA_052147365.1 Candidatus Korobacteraceae bacterium
AAACGACCGGTATCACCAGCGTAATACATGGGTTCTCCAGCCCGATAGGGACGCACACCAAATTTAGCCTGCGGGCTCAACCCCCTCTCGCGCAGGGCTTCCAGCGCTACAGTGACGAATCGCTTAAGGGGAGCGGGTGAACCCGAGCCCACGTTGAGGATCCGCAGTCGGCGATCTTGCGGCGAACATTCCGATGCGCGCCAGAATAGTGCGGCGACATCCTTTACGAAAACGAAATCACGCACTTGCTCGCAGTCACTAAGTTCGATGACCCGTCCGGCTTTAACGCAAGCAGCAATGTAGGGCAGCAAGCGTGGTTCCCGCTCGCCTGGACCATAGACGTTGAAGATTCGAAGCAACGTGATCGGTATCCGCGTGGCGCAAATGCCAGCGAAAAATGCGGCTGCCGCCTTGGAGATGCCATACGAGGTCACAGGCCACACAGGGTCGTCTTCTGTCAAGTCCCGCGATTGCGGGGCATACTCATAGCCGGACCCCGCCAGTACGACAGCGGGCGGTTGCGGCAAGCCAAGAGCGGCGGCAAGGAGATTCTCGGTGCCCACCACATTGGTTCGCATTAGTTGAGCGAATTCAACCTCCTCGGCCGCACCGGCCGCAGCCGTATGGAGGATGCCGGACGGTGCAACCTCCCTCAGCATCGCCGAAACTCGATCCCGATCGCAAAGATCCATCGCCACATGCCTGGCACCTCCGGTTGTCGCTTCGTACCGAGAGGTCGTGATGACTATGGCGCCGGTTTCCGCCGCCATGGCAACTAAATGACGCCCCAAGAATCCTGTAGCGCCCGTAATGAGAACCTTGCGGTCCTTCCAAGAACCCGCACCAAACATGCTTTGTGGCTTCATCAACGGCCAATCTAACCGCTACAACGTGTCAATTCAAGTAGACATCTTACGCGACGCGTGTCCCTCAAAGGCAGAACACAACGATGGATCTGAAGCGTTCGACGGTCAACGGAGTGCTCTCGGCCTCCCATCAATGTCAGCGATGATAAAATCAGGCGGCAAAGCGGCGCTTCAAATAAGCGATAGATGCAGGCAGATAACAGATGAATGAACCTTTCGGCGGTTTTTATCGTGGAAAGACCGTCCTCGTAACAGGCGACACCGGTTTCAAGGGCTCCTGGTTGGCTGTGTGGCTAAATTATTTGGGGGCCAATGTCATCGGTTACGCTCTCGAACCACCCAGCAAGCCATCGAATTTTACTGCTTCCTGCCTCGAGCGCCGGATTAGTCACGTTTATGGTGACGTTAGAGACTACGGTTGCCTGGAAAAAGTATTCCAACATCACCGGCCTGAAATTGTCTTTCATCTGGCAGCTCAGTCGCTTGTCCGGCTTTCGTACGAGAACGCCCGATACACCTTCGACGTGAATATGATGGGCACAGTCAATATGCTGGAAGCCGCTCGCAGAACGGAGTCGGTAAAGGCTGTAGTGTCCATTACTAGCGACAAATGCTACAGAAATGTTGGCTGGGAGTGGGGATATCGGGAAACTGACCCACTTGGTGGATACGATGCGTATAGCGCCAGCAAGGCGTGCGCGGAGATGGCCATCTCGGTTTATCAGAACGCGACATTTCAGCGGGCGGCAAGTCCGGTAAGCGACCTGGCGATCGCGTCGACCCGTGCCGGCAATGTGATTGGAGGCGGGGACTGGGCCTGCGATCGTATTGTGCCGGACACAATCCGGGCTATCGCCTCCGAGAGAGATATCGTTGTCCGTAGCCCTGCCGCTACCCGGCCCTGGCAGCATGTCCTGGATCCACTGAGCGCCTATCTTTGGTTGGGTGTGTTACTTACGAAGGACCGTTCTTACTGCTCCTCATGGAATATCGGGCCTGGCGATGCGCAAATCCTGACCGTAAATCAAGTGGTTACTGGAATTCTCCAAAGGTGGTCTACAGCCAGCCGGTTGGTCATTGAACCCGAAAGCTCGCAGAGAGAGGCGTTGTTACTGCGCCTGGATTGCAGCAAGGCTGCCTGCCACTTAAAGTGGCACTCCACATGGGTGATGGATCAGACACTGGATGCGATTGTGTCATGGTACAAGCGTTTCTATACCTCTAACGGAGAGGACATGTACCCCTTCACAGTTCAGCAGATCGACGAATATACAGAGTGCGCTCGCACACTGAATGTGGCTTGGGCTTGTGCGTGAGTATTAATTATCACATGACTATATAGGATGGGGCGCGATTGCTATGGAGAAGGTTCATTCCAACTCAGCGTCGGAGATAGCACGAAACATTTTCGCCTGCAGAGCATGCGACAACACCACTACTACCATTCTGCTGGATTTGGGGCGGCTGCCCCTGGCCAACGCTTTCGTAAAGAGTCCTGGCGATGACGACGATCTATTCAGGGAAAACCTGACAGTGGTGATGTGCGATTCGTGTCACCTCATCCAGATTCGTGACGAGGTACCACGCGAAAAGCTGTTCAGTTCATTTCTGTGGGTCACCGCAACTTCCCAGACTACGAAAGACTATGCGCGGTGGTTTTCCGCCCGAACCAAGGAAAGATATCAGAAAAAAGCTGGCCGTTTCCTAGTGGAGATTGCCAGTAATGACGGTTTTTTTTTGGAACACTACCGTGAAGATGGCTTTGATATCCTGGGCGTTGATCCTTCTGACCTGGCGGAGGATGCTGCCCGTCGCGGCCTGCCTTCCGTGCGCGATTTCTTCGGCATGGCAGTGGCAGAGCGCATCGTTCAGGAACGCGGTCACGCCGATGTGATCGTTGCGCGGAACGTTCTGGGGCACGTCGATCGTTTACAAGATCTCGTCTCCGGAATGAAGCACCTGCTCGCCGAAAACGGCGTGTGCCTCGTCGAGAGTCCGTACGCCTATTTCCTCAGAAATGAAACCCAGTACGACACGATCTTTCACGAGCACGTGTCCTACCTCACGGTCGGGTCGGTGTCGAATCTCATGGCGCGCTTCGGCATGAAGCTCACAGACATTACGTTCGTGCCTATGAACGGTGGTTCTTTTCTGTTCGAGATCATGCATCAGAATTCGCCGGTTGGGCGCGGAGATCAAACCATGATCGATTTCGAAGAGATCATCCAACTGAACAAACCGGGCGGATGGAAAGAGTTTGCTGACGCGGTAGCGAACCAGCGTGAAATGCTCGTAAGCTTGCTGCGCGATCTGGCAGCTAAAGGCAAAAAGGTGGTCGGTTACGGCGCGGCAGCGAAATCGATGACGATGCTGAATTTCTGCGGCATCACGGTGGACCTACTGAGTCTGATGGGAGACGCCAATCCGAGAAAGCAAGGCCTTCTTTGTCCTGGTGTCCGAATCCCTGTGGTTTCCCCGGACGAACTAATGAGGTACGGCCCAGATTACATCATGATTGGCGCTTGGAACTTCAAGGACGAGATTATTCGTTTCTTCAAGGAAAAAATGGGCTATCGAAATAGGTTTATTGTGCCCTTGCCTTTGCCGAAGATCCTGAATTAGGTTCTCATAATTCGAGGCGCGCATAGATGAACCACGGCACCAGGCGCAATGCTCGAGAGATCGGCCCCCAGAACCATGGGTAGAAAATTGTCCCGCCAGCCCGGGGCAGGCTATCCAGCACAAGACGCGCCAGGCGCTCCGGAGACCCTTTGGGCAACAATAGATGTCTACCGAACGCCTGTTGGGTGTCTAGATAACCAAGCTGGAAGAAATGCACTCGGATGTTGGTGCCGACGGCGAGGTGACGCAGGCTCTCGAAATAGCTAGTCAAGGCCCGCTTCGCGGCCGCGTACACCACGTTGCGCCTGCGACCGCGCACTGCCGCCACCGAGCCAAAGCCCACGACAAAAGCTTGTTCACGTTCGAGCAGAACAGGCCACAATGCGGTGGTGAGGCTGACCTGGCTGAGGAAGTTGATGCGCACAAGTTGTAGCGCCACCCGGTCATCTAAGAAGCCGGTGTCGTCATCTCGTGCAAAACCGAGAGGGTACATCAAGACATCAATCGGCCCGAACTTCTTAGCCGCGGAGACAACAGCTTCCTCCTCGTCGACGGCGTTGCCAAATTGGCAGGCAACATAGTCCGTTCTTACACCGTACTGTAGGCGCAAACTGGCCGCCATTGCGGAGAGGTCCCGGCTGTCGCTGGACACGAGCAAGAGGTCGTGTCCACAGCGGGCCGCTTCTTCCGACAAGCAGCGTCCCAATCCCGCAGACGCGCCGACGATGAGGAAATTCACAGACGTAGCCTCTCGGATAGCTCGGAGCGGTAGAGCCTGCGCGGGTCGAACTCCCTTAGTCTCAGCCGGAACTGTTCGCATTCAGGGTAAGTGGCATCAACTACACGCGCCGAAAGCCGGGAATCCTTGATGAGGTTGGACCACCCGTTATGCTCGATCATTAATTCATCCAGGAAGGCGGCAAACTCGGCACCAGCTTGATCGCGGGGAAAATTCAAGGCAAAACAAATGCCATCCCCGGTGAATCGGAGCAGTTCCCTTTGTCCTTGGAAAAGCTTGCCAGAGGCGAGCGCAACGGCGAGAGGATGGCGCTCCAGCCGCTCTTGAATCCTCTCAACGAATG
>JBKQKT010000635.1:0-9128 GCA_052147365.1 Candidatus Korobacteraceae bacterium
GCCTTCCGCAAGCAGACGTTGCAGGCACGTTCAGCGCAACGTCCCTGGGAAACAGATGGGCTACGCGAGCAAACGTACTCTTCTGCACGCACCATCGTCAGTGAGCCGGCTCACGGGCGCTGGTGACGCAGTGTGCCAGTTCCCGGCGAAGGGTCGCTACTGGCGGTTTGGGCAGGCCGCAACTTCAGGGGCGCTTCAACCGCAGGTTTTTTCATTGCACCAGCCGGCTTTAGGCTGCGCGCGGGTCTGGACATCTCCTGCTGGCTAAAGCCCGCAAAAGGTGAAAAAAGGGCCTGCGAACGCCGGCCCTTCGGCAAGCTCAGGGCAGGCTCTGAAGGCCAGCTCTACCCGATCTACCTGGACTATCCATTATGAGAGCCGTTATGAGTGACTTCGAGCAGAAGGTGTTGTCGGACCTGGCCGAGCTGAAAGCGCACATGCGCTGGCTGGTGGGCAACGGCAACGAAGGTAAGGTGCAGGAACTGGAAGCGCGCGTCGCCCGGCATGAAGCCTACCTGCAACGCTTCGCGGGGATCGCCACGGCCGTGGCCTGCCTGCTGACGTTCGTGCACTTAGCGATTGACCTGCTGAAGTATAAGAGGTGATTTCACCACAGAGACACAGAGGGCACAGAGAAGAGATTAATAGCACGGCTGAAAACAGGCTGCGGAAAAAGCAGATCCCTCGCGGGCTGAAGCCCGCTCGGGATGACAAAAATAAAGGGCTTAGATGGCACAGCTAAAGCTGTGCCCTTTCAAAATGTCGCACAACGAACTTTTTCAGCGAGCTGTGAAGTCGTGCCCTGACACAAAACACGCGCGCCCCGACTTTTTCCGCACCCTCGCGAGCGCAATTTCTCAGTCTCCCTAAAACCAAAAAGCGAAAGAGGACAATACGATGGACTTTGCAACCTTACTTTCGAAAATCAGCACCGGCGCGCAAATCGCGCAAGCGGTCACGCCGGAAATCCAGAAATTTGGCGCCGACCATGTAGCCGCTACCCAGGAAATCCTGAAGATTGCCGGGGCGGGCGTGGCGGCCGAAACGTCCGACACGACCGTGCAGGAAGAAGCGTTGGCCTCGGCGCAGTTGGCCTCCAGCGTGGTTCCGCTGGCGTTTGAGCTGTTCTCCGCCTTTCAGCACAAAAAGCCAGCGCCGGAGGCAGCCTAAACCTTGTGCCCGCGTTGGCTCCTGGCGCGGGCCACACAGGGAATGGGCTTGCCCATCGCGGCGCCGACCTCCTCCTCCGGCGCCGCGCAATTTCTTTGGCAACTAAGCCAAATTTCAGATTTGTTGTGTCCGGCGACAACTGGCAATTGACCACTGACAACTGCTTTACGGCCTTGCCTCGTACACCACGTTGAAGGGCGTCTCGGTGGCGCGGCGGAAACGAGTGAAGCCGGCGCTGGTCACCACCTCGCGAATGCGCGCCTCGCCCGACTGTGCGCCCAGGCACAACCCGACTTCCTGCGAGCGCGAACACGGCGTGCATAGCAGCGTGGAAAATGAGTAGTACACGCGGCCCACTGGCGTCAAGTTATCTTTCAGGCTGTCCTGGGCGAAGGGTTCGACGATCATCCACGTGCCATCCTTGTGCAGTGACTGGCGCACATGTTTGGCAGCGCCCACCGGATCGCCCATGTCGTGCAAGCAATCGAAGACGGCGACGAAGTCATAGTCCTTGCCCGGAAAATCCTTGGCCTTGGCGACTTCGAACTTGACGTGATCAGCCACGCCTTCGCGCGCGGCAGATTCGCGCGCTGCCTCGATCGACTTGTCGTGATAGTCGAAGCCGGAGAAGTGGGACTTGGGAAATGCCTTCGCCATCAGAATAGTGGAAGCACCCAGGCCACAGCCCACGTCGGCCACGCGCGCGCCGGCTTCCAGCTTCTTGCCGACGTCGGTGAGCGCAGGGATCCACGAAGGAACCAGGTTGGCGGCGTAGCCCGGGCGGAAGAACTTCTCGCAGCCATGAAAGACGCCGTCATCGTGCTCGTGCCAGCCCATGCCGGCGCCGCTGCGAAACGATTCGGCGATGCGCGGCACCGCGTTCAGAGCTCCCAGCGCCAGTTGAAACGCTCCCGGCAGGTAAGCCGGGCTGTCTTCGTTTGCCAGGGTAAACGCCTGCTCTTCCGTCAAGCTGAACTTGTCACCCTTCTCGTCGTAGGTGATGTAGCCGCCCGCCGCCTGCGACGACAGCCACTCCCGCACGTAGCGCGCATCCGTGCCGGTCTTTGCTGCCAGCTCCGCCGATGTCATGGGCCCGGACGCCAGCGCCTTGTATAGCCCCAGCCGGTCGCCGATGACCACCATCCCCGCACTTACTGCCGCCCCCAGATCTCCGACGAACTGCCCAATAAACGCATTGAGTTTGTCCATGTCGACTGCCATAGGAGGGCCTCCTCTGCCCCTGAGATGGAGGAGATTTTACAACGGTTTTGATGTGGAGAGGTGACTAGGGAACAACCAAAATTCGGGAAGGGGACACCTCGCGGGCTGAAGCCCGCTCGGCATAAGAAATAAGCGACTTATCGGCACGACTAAAGTCGTGCCCTGACACAAACGTTCACTAACCGAGTTTTTGCAGCTGCCTGTGAAGCAGCGCCCCTTTCAGCCGCCAAAAGAGCAACACCCTGCCCGTAAGCCGTACAATGGTACAATGCCAATTCCCGCACAACTCTGCGGTGGCGTACCTTCTGAGGTAAATTCCAGCCTTGGCACAAACAGCGACCCAGCCCCGGAGCATCACCTACGCCGACGCAGGCGTGGACATTGAGCGCTCCAACTTCACCAAGCAGCGCATCAAGTTCCTGGCCCATAAGACCTTCAATCGCAGCGTGTTGAGCGACATTGGCGGTTTTGGCGGGCTGTTTTCCATTGACCGCAAGAGGTTTCCCGACCCGGTGCTGGTCTCCAGCGTGGACGGCGTGGGCACCAAGCTCAAGATTGCGTTTGAGATGAAACTGCACCATACCGTGGGCGCCGACCTGGTGAACCACTGCGTCAACGACATTGCGGTGCAGGGCGCCACGCCCATGTTCTTCATGGACTACTTTGCCACCGGCAAGCTGCAGCCGGAGGTCATCGAGAAGGTCATTGCCGGCTTGGCCGATGCCTGCAAGCAGAACGGCTGCGCGCTGATTGGCGGCGAATCCGCCGAGATGCCCGGCTTCTATGGCAATGGTGAGTATGATCTGGCGGGATTCATCGTGGGCGTCGTGGACCGCAAGCGTATCATCACCGGCAAAGCGGTGGAAGCGGGCGACGTACTCATCGGGCTGCCTTCAACCGGGCTGCATACCAACGGCTATTCACTGGCGCGCAAGCTGTTCTTTGAATTGGGGCACTACACGCCCGAGTCGTATGTGAGCGAAATCAAAGGCAAGGTCGGCACCGAGCTGATGAAAACCCACAAAAGCTACTGGCCGATTGTGCGGCGCATGCTGGATGCCGATGCGGTGTCGGCGATGGCGCACATCACCGGTGGTGGCATCACCGATAACCTCCCGCGGGTGCTGCCCAAGGGGGTGGGCGCTATCGTCGAAATCCATTCCTGGCCGGTGCCGCCGATCTTCGAGCATATGGAGAAGATCGGCAACGTGCCGCGTGACGAAATGTTGCGCACCTTCAACATGGGTATTGGCATGGTGCTGGTGGTACCGGCGAAGAAGTTCAAGAAGGCGCAACTCATCCTGGAGCGCTGCAGTGAGAAGGGCTACGTCATTGGGCGCATCGTGAAGGGTGAGAAGCGGGTGACGTACCAGTAGAGCGGTAGTTGGTAGTTGTACGGTATGCGCTGGCTGCATTCCCTATCTCCTGGATCGGCGCAATAGTTGCTTGTGTCCGGGTGGAAGCACCGGGCTTTAGCCCGGTGAGGAAGTTGCCTTTGGATTTGGGCTTTAGCCTCGGTGCTTGAAACCTGGGCTAATGCCCGCTTTCCTTCCGCTCTTATTTCGCCGGGCTCAACCCCGGCGCTTCCACCGCTCATCCCATCGCAAGTTGTTAAGATGTGGATTGGGTTTTAGCCCTTGAGGATTGCTGTGGGTTTCTTGCTTCGCTGTCTGGTTTTGGTCGCCCTATCCCTCCCGGCTTTCGCCATCGAACGCGGCATCATGTTGCGCGAGGGGACTATCTACATCTCCCCTGACACCTCCTCTACGAAGCTGTCGAATATTGGCCGCGGCCGCGAGGTTGCCATCATGGACCGCACGCCGGGATGGGCGCACGTGGTGGGAAATGTGCAGCCCGCCCTGGATCCTGAAAACGAGACAGACCGCAACGTCACCGGGTGGATTATCGACAAGGGGGTGATAACGCCAACCACTCCCGATGGCGACAAAATCCTCTTCGGCGAGGCCTTCGATTGCGAGCTGGAGGCCAGCAAACGCGGCGGACGGCGCGGTGCTGCGCAGGACGCCATGCGCCTTTATGCTCGCATTGCGGAGTATTTCCCCTCTTCGTCACTTGCGGCACAAGCTGCGTATCGCGCGGCCGACATCCGCTGGCAAATCGACGCCGCAGATGCGGCCAGCCGCCCCTCGGCAAAGATGCGCGACCCGGCGCTGCGCTACCAGATCGACGAACAGTACATGAAGAAGGTGATCAAGAAGTATCCCGGCACCAAATGGGCCGATCTGGCTGCCTATCATCTGATCGAGAACAAGCTGTGCGGCGACTGGGAGGCCGCGTCGAAATGCCCTGAAATGGAGGCGCAGCTTTACGTGAAGTATGCCGAGGACCATCCGCAGTCGCCGAAGACGCCTGAGGCGCTGTACCGGGCGGCATGGCGCTACTCGGCGCTGATCGTGATCTACAAGACCGACAGTCAGCAGAAGAAAGCGGAGGATTCCGCCGCGCGCGCGCTCAGCGTCGGCAAGAAGGTCATGTCGCAGTTTGCCAGTGACACCGATTGGTCGAGCCGGGCAGAGCGTCTGGTATATATGGTTGAGAACAACATTCCCACCTGGGGTCCCAATCTGGAATAAGTCGCGCGGAGGCGATTTGAACGATTACCTGTTGTCTGTCCTGCTGGGTGTCATCGAAGGTCTAACCGAATTTCTTCCCGTCAGCTCGACGGCGCATCTGCGCATTACAGAGTCATTTCTCGGCATTGATCTGGGCAATGGCTACTGGAAGATGTTCTCCATCGTCATCCAGTTGGGCGCGATTTTGTGCCTGCCGCTATATTTCCGGAGCCGCATCGTCGAATTCCTGCGCGACTTCCCGCAGGGCAAGCGCGGCGACCGCACCGTCATCAATCATCCGCTCACGCTGACGATCATCGCCTTCGTGGTAACCGCGATTCCCGCCTTCCTGCTCACCAAGATCATCGGTAAGCATTTGGAGAGCCTCACCCTGATGGCGTGGGCGCTGATTATCGGCGGCGTCATCATGTGGGTCGTTGACGCGGTTTACGAGCGCTCGCAGCACAAGGCCTTCGCGCGTGGCAAGCTCACCGAAGACATGGAGGAGATGTCGGTCGCGCAGGCCGTCTGGATCGGCTTCTGCCAGATCTTCTCCGCCGTCTTTCCCGGCACGTCACGCTCCATGTCCACCATTACGGCAGGAGAACTGTCCGGCATGAGCCGTCCGGCGGCGCTGGAGTTCTCCTTCTTCCTCTCCATCCCGACCTTGGTGGTCGCCACGGTTTACGACCTGCTCAAGTCGATGCGGCCGCAACACGGCGAGCCCAGCGCCATCGGCTCCATGCCCAGCGACGCCCATTCCTGGATCGTGCTGGCCATCGGCTTCGTGGTGTCGTTCATCGTGGCTTATGGCGTCGTGGCCTGGTTCATGAACTGGGTGCGCACGCGCGGATTCACCGTCTTTGCCATCTACCGGATTCTGCTGGGAGGGTTTGTGCTTTGGTGGGTCGGCCATCTGGGCTGAGAGAGTTGATGTTAAAGAAAATCGTCGCAATCGGGGGCGGAGATATAAGAACACGAGGGACCGCTCCGATTGACCGAGAGATCATCCGGCTCTCGACCAGGAAGCATCCAAGACTGCTCTTTATCCCCACTGCAAGCTACGACGCCGAAAGGTATTGGGAACATGTCCGGGAGTACTTCGGCGGGTTCTTGAAATGTAAAACCGACGTACTTTTCCTTATCGAAGACCGCCCATCAATCAGTGAGATTCGGAACAAAATTCTGTCCGCAGACGTTGTCTATGTCGGCGGAGGAAATACTTTGATGATGATGCGCCTCTGGCGACGCTTGGGCGTCGATAAGGTTCTTAAAGCCGCCTATAACAAGGGAATTGTGCTCGCCGGCATCAGTGCCGGAGCAATTTGCTGGTTTGATTCAGGACATTCCGATTCGATGTCCTTCTACAACCCAAAACAATGGGAATACATAAACGTAAGAGGACTCGGTCTGATTAAAGGACTTCTCTGCCCGCATTACAATAGCCGGACTCGAGGGATCCCGCGTAGAAGAAATTTCAGAGACATGATTAGAAAGACCGGAGCGGTCGGCATCGCCATTGAGAATAACTGCGCGATAGAGTTCATCGAAGGCAGGTTCTACAAGGTCCTCACTTCGAAGAGCTATGCGAGAGCCTACAAGGTGTATCGAAAGGGTCGCGAAGTAGTTTCGACAAGAATACCCCAGGTAGCTCAGTTGACGCCCATAAGCTCGCTTACCGATCTCACTTCATAAATGCTCCGGGCTAACCGAGATCAGGCGGTCTTCCGCGCGATCATGCGCGCCGGAATAGAAGGCTAGCGTTCAATCCGCCGAATGCGAAGGAGTTGGAAAGCCCATATTCGACCTCGGCCGGCCGCGCGTGATTGGCAATGACATCCAGATCACACGCAGGATCGAGTTCAGTGAAGTTCGCCGTTGGCGGCAGGGTCTTATGCTGCAGCGCCAGTACGGTCGCTGCGGCTTCCATCGCCGCCGCTGCGCCCAAGGCATGGCCGTGCATTGATTTTGTTGAGCTCACCGGAATTTGACTGGCGTGTGTTCCGAATACCTGACGAATCGCAGCCGCTTCGGTTGGGTCATTCACTTCGGTTCCGGTGCCGTGAGCGTTGATATAGCCCACCTGCTTCGCTTCAATCCCTGCGTCGGACAGCGCTCTTTTCATGCATAGAGCGGGTCCCTCTGTGGATGGATGAGTGATATGGCTGGCATCGGAAGACATGCCGAAGCCAACCAATTCCGCATATACCCTTGCCCCTCGCGCCTGCGCTGATTCCAGGGGTTCAAGCACGAACATGGCTGCGCCTTCTCCCAAAATCATCCCGTCCCGGTCACGACAAAACGGGCGGCAAGTCGTTGGCGAAACCACTCGCATCGCTTCCCACGCTTTCAACAGGCCTAGACTGAAAGGCGCCTCACTGCCTCCCGTGATAGCTAATGGCGCACCGCCCGAACGAACAAGCCAGTAGGCCAGTCCGATGGCATGGGCTGCGGAAGAACATGCCGTTGACAGGGTGAATCCGGGGCCCGTGAGTCCAAATTCCATAGAAATGTGACTGGCTCCGGCATTGGCCATGGTGCGCGGAATGGTCAAGGGATGGACCCGGTTTCGGTTGAGCCGATAAAGATTTACGAAGCCTTCATCCTGGGAGGATTGGCCGCCAACGCAGGCTCCAGTTATGACCGCGGCGTCGGAACGCAGGGCCGGAGTCCAGTCCAACGCGGCGTCCTGGACTGCTTCGCGTGCGGCAATGACGGCGAATTGCGCGAACCGGTCCAGAAACTGAGCTTGTTTATCGGCGAAATATTCGCTGGTGTCGTACTGCGGTACCTCCGCCCCGTTGCGGAATCGCAGGGTGGAGCAGTCAGCAGTTTGGATGGGCCGGATGCCGCTGCGCCCCTGCTGCAGCGATTCCCAAAACTCCGGCACGGTTTTGCCGATGCCGGAGATCACGCCAACCCCCGTGATCGCGACCCTAATCATGTTGGGAGGGGGCGGGGTCTCCCGTCTTTCTTGCCAGAAGCTTTTCGATGCCGTCAACCATCTGACTCACTGAGCTGATGGATCTGCCTTCGTCATCGTCGATGGAAATCTCGAATTCGTCTTCGACCGCGAAGAGGAGGTTGACTCCATCGAGAGAGTCCATGCCCAGGTCTTCGAAGGTGGAGTCGATACTGACCTTCTCGAGGGGAACACGCAGGTGTTTCGCGATTACATTACGTACCCGTTCGGCCAGTTCATTGTTCATCTCGACCGCCACCTTAAGAGGAAAACCTGGGATTGACAACCGGCTTCGTTCGCCACGTCTGCCTGCATAGCGCTCGTATGGGACGAAAAAGTATAGTGCCTGAGCAAGCCCTATACTTGCAACCGGGCAACTGCTGCATGGAATCGGTAACGGACGGGCTGATAAACAGTTGGAATCGGGCAGGCGTCTAGTTCGGCAACAGTTGCGCTCTTGATTTCCTCCGCCGGCCCCCGCCTTTTTGGGATAATAGTTTGGCTCTGGCGTACTAGCAGCCCCGAAGCGGGGATGCTGCGGGACTGCGCGTCCCTTGCGTGGCCGTTTCTGCCTGCGCCGGATGGAGCAGGCAAAATGGGCCCTCGTAAGCGTGGTTCGGCGGCAAGACCGTACGCCAAAATGAACATCATCGCCCGCACTTTTACTCCCACCGCCAACCGGCGGCTCAATGAGCTGATCGGCTTCCTGATTTTTGTCTTCGCGGCCCTCCTTTCGCTCGCCTTGGTCTCCTACTCGCCGCTCGATCCTTCGCTGAACACCGCCTCAAATCCTCCCGCCGGAAGACCGGCGCACAATTGGATTGGCGTCTTCGGTGCCATGGTCAGCGATCTGGCATTGCAGGTGTTCGGTGTTGCGGTTTTCCTGATACCGATCTTCCTGCTGCTCTCGGCGCTGCGCTGGTTCCGGTCGCGGCCTATCAGTTCGCCCTACGCCAAGACGCTGGGCGCGATCGCACTGCTCACGTTTGTCGCTGGATTCCTCGGCCTGCTCGCGCCTCATTCGCGCTGGATGGGTGCGATCCCTGCTGAAGGCCTGCTGGGCCGCATCGTGGCTGATGCGCTGATTCACTACTTCAATCTTGCCGGCGCATATTTGATCTGCGTCGCCGTCATCGCAGTGGCGCTGTATCTCTCCACAGCATTTTCCTTCGGCGCACTTCAGACCTGGGCGCAGACGCGCT
>JBKQKT010000636.1:0-8721 GCA_052147365.1 Candidatus Korobacteraceae bacterium
ATCAGCGTGGACTCGCGGCCGTCGGACGCGCTCGCCCTCGCCCTGCGCATGGATTGCCCCATCTTTGTCGAGGATGACGTCCTCAAGAACAGCAAGCAGGCCACCACGGCCAGCGACCGCGTCTCGAGCGACGAGCTGCGCAAGTGGCTGGAGAACCTGGGCGAGGACGACCTCGGCCGCTACAAGATGTAGCTGCAGGGATTAGGGGCTGGGGGCTAGCCGTCCCGAGGTATCAACAAAGTCTCGGCAGCTTGCGAACCAGTAAATGGTCGGTCACTAACCCCTAGGCCCTAACACCTGCTTATGGATCCCGCCGAACAGCTCCAACGCCTCTACCTCGCGGGCTTCGAACTCCAAACCTTCGAGCGCTATGCCAACTCCGTAGGTGTCATCCGCGACGGCTGTGTTGCATTGTTGCGTGCCACACCCGGCGGGCTGGAGATGATCGGCAGCCCCGGCTGGCGCATGGGCGAAGTGATGGGCGTGCTGGTCGAGAAGGACGGCCGACAGGTCTTTCAGGCGAAATCGGAGATCGTGGAGGCCACGCCGGAGCGGCTTGAGGCGCTAAAGCGGTTTGAGGCAGCCCTGAGCGAGCTACTGGTTTCGACGGCCTGAAGGGGACCGCACGTCACCAAACGACTTCTATGGGATAGCCTCGAAGCCCCTGATCAGCGGTGACGATGGGAATGCCTTCTTCGACCGCTTGTGCGGCGAGTATGCGATCGAAGGGATCGCGGTGATGAGGCGGTAGGCTCTCAATCCGCAGCACGTGAGACATCAAGATGGGCAACACCGCTGCCGGCGCGCGCCCGAGCAGACTCTGCACATAGGCGCCGGCGGGCGCGGGAATGTCCAGCTTGCCGCTGGCGGCCTTTACCAGGATTTCCCAGACGCTGGCCACGCTCACAATAAAGGTGTTCTGCTTGTCCGCCAGCACACCGAGCGCCCGGGAAGATAGCCGTCGATCTCCGGTCGCGGCCCACAGGAACACGTGGGTGTCGAGGAGAACCTTCATTTGTAGAAATCTTCTTCGAAGTCGGGCATGGGGTCGTCGAAGTCGTCGGGTACAACGAACTCGCCCTTCGCAAAGCCCCACTCTCTGGACGAGGAGAGATTGAAGGGAACCAGTCTCGCCACCGGTTTGCCGGATCGCGCGATGATTACCTCTTCGCCGGACTCGACCTGAGCAAGCAGCTTGGAGAAGTGAGTGTTGGCTTCATGAACATTGACTTCCATGGGCCTAATACTAGACTAAGATAATGGACTAAGTCGATAGCGAGCCGCGACTACTTGCGGCGCCGTCTCATAGTTAACATAATATCTGTTATCGGACATTGATAATATCCCGGTTGCCCGAGTCGCCTGTAAGCGCTTCCAGTACAGAGGATTTTGCAACATACACGATTCCCTGAGAAGATTGGCCCTCCCCGACTTCGTGGGCTCTAGCTGAGCAGCACCACCTTGGGCTGGAACAGCGTCCCGGCTACCCTACTGGCGATACACGCCAGTTCCGCCTGTCCTGCGAACACCTTTACGAAGCGAGCGCGCGACATCTCCGGCAGGTTTACCGTCCGGCCATGGCGGATTCCGCCAATGGCCTCTTCGTCGGCCGTGACTGACGGCAAATCGGGCAGAATCCGCCGGGGGTGTACCAGCAGCTCCTCGATTCGCCTCTGGCTGGCCGCTTCCGCGACCTGCTCCAGAGTCCAGCTTTGCTCGAGCTTGAACTCGGCCACCACAGTCCGACGCAGGCTGGCCAAGTGGGCACCGATGCCCAGTTTCTGCCCCATCTCATGCGCCAGGCTGCGGACATAAGTTCCCGAGGACACCCGGCAGCAAAATTCCATCAACCTGCCATCCAGCCTGCAGACGGTGAACTCCTTCACTGCGACTTCGACCGGCTGAAGCTCGACTTCCAGCTTCCTGCGGGCCAGCTTGTAGGCCGGAACGCCCTTGATCTTCTTAGCCGAAAAAGGCGGCGGAGTCTGCTGAATCACGCCGCAGAATGTTGATGCCGCTCCCCGAACTTCTTCAAGTGTTACATTAACTTCCCGCGAAACTCCGATTGGATCCCCGTCGCAGTCGTAGGTGTCGGTCGCCACACCGAGTCGGATCGTGCCCTCGTAGCACTTTTCCGAGGCGGTATAAAACTGGGCCAGCCGGGTCATGCGTCCCAGGACGAGCGGGAGCACCCCGGTAGCCATAGGGTCGAGCGTTCCAAGGTGGCCAACAGACCGTTCCCCAAGAATGTGTCGCACCTTGGCGACCACATCGTGCGAGGTCCATCCCGCCGGTTTGTCCACCACAATCACACCATTTACTGGCATCCTCTGCTATCGTGTAGGCTCAAAGGTGGTTCGGTCAAATCGCCGGCGAATTGCATCCAAAGTCGAGAGGGGACACTTCCCCTGCCGCTGCACCACAGACGTAAAGCGCATCCATGATCCCGCTGAAAGACGACGCGCCTCGGGTCAGCACTCCTTACGTGAACTACACGTTGATCGTGCTGAACACGCTCGTATTTCTCTTTGAGCTATCGCTCGGACGGCAGAACCAGCAGCTCGTCGACGTTTTCGGAACGGTCCCCGCGCGAATTACGGTGGTGCTTTTCAATCACGGCTATGTGCCCTGGAACCTGCTCTCGGATCTCGGCACACGCTACGTGCCGCCCATGGCGGCCATCCTGCCCATCTTCACCTCAATGTTTCTCCATGGCTCTTGGCTGCACCTCATCTTCAACATGTGGGCGCTGTGGATCTTCGGCGATAACGTTGAGGACCGCGTCGGGCACGCGTGGTACCTGTTGTTTTACCTGGTGTGTGGAGTGGCTGCGGCCCTATTCCACACTGTCCTCAATGCCAGCTCGACCATACCCACGGTGGGCGCCAGCGGCGCTATCGCCGGCGTGATGGGGGCGTATTTCCTGCTCTACCCGCGCGCCCGTGTGCTTACCTTGGTGCCGCTGTTCTTTGTTTTCTTTGTGTGGCTGCCGGCCTGGATCGTCCTCGGCTACTGGTTCGTGGCGCAATTTCTTAGCGGGGCGGCCACTTCTATCGCGGTGCACGGAGGCAACACACCGGGTATCGCTTTCTGGGCGCACGTAGGAGGCTTCCTGACAGGCATGCTGCTTATCAAGCTCTTCCCTGCCCGCGCGCGGCGGTATCATTACGGCTGGTAGCGCGTGACACTTTTCACCACAGAGACACAGCGGCACAGAGAAAGGAAAAGCGACCACGGACTTACACGGATGAACGCGGATCGAAACCAATTCTGTGAGGAAATCCGTGCTTATCCGTGAAAATCCGTGGCTGAGATGAATTCGTCGCGTGACCACGAATTTCAGAGTTAGAAGTACAAAGTGAATTCTATTTTTCTTCTTCTCTGTGACCTCAGTGCCTCTGTGGTGAATTGCTTCTGCGCGTGAGTCCTTTACGGCTGTACCGCTTCGCCCTCCACGATGCCCGTCAGCTTGTGCTGGGCCATCTCCCGATTGAACGCCGCCACATCCGACTGCAGGAACTGGTTGAACTTCTGGATCGCCGACTGATACTCCGGTTCCAGCCGCTGCTTTTCCGCCGTCATCGCTGCGGTCGGCGCGTCGTCTGCTCCCTCCAGCAGGCCGTTGAGCGAGAACAGTTGCTCGCGAATCTTCCCTGCCCAGCGCAAGGTTGATTCTGCCGCGCCTGGGTTGCTGGTGATTTGCGCCTGGACGGCCTTCATCTGCTTGTCCAGCGTTTCGCTAGCGGTCTTCACCGCCTGTTCGTTGGGAGCGCTCTTTGCTACGAGTTGCAGCGCCTCCACCTGCGCCTTGATGGCATCCGTGCGGTTCAGTGCAACATCAAGTTGGGAGATCATGTGCAGCACCGACTGGCTCATCTGATAACGACCCTCCATGCCTGCCTGGTCGCCATGCGAGCGTGGATCGTTGACTACCTGAATTTTTTGCGATGCCGTCTGGCTGCCTATCGTCATGGTCGCCGTGTACTCGCCAGGAGGCAGCAGCGCGCCCGACTTTGGTCCCTTATTGAAGTCGCGCGCGCTCTCCCATCGCACGGGTCCGTCGGCGCGCAAGTCCCAATACACTCGCTGCAGGCCAGCCTTGGTTGAGACCCACGGATATTTCTTCGGCTTGCCAAGCTCGCTTTCTGTCTCCCATCCTGTCTTCGGGGCAATCAGTTGTTGCTGCACTTGCGAAGGTGTCGCCGATTCTGCCGGATGAACGCCAGATTCCTCCTTTCTCTGCCCTGCGGTCTGCATCGCAGTCGGAGGAACGTCTTCATCGTCTGGAGGCGGCTTTTCGCCCTCTTCTAATTGGCGGGTTCCCTTCATCGTCCGCACAACTCGGCCCTGCGAGTCGGTTATCACCAACTGGCCCGGTTCTTTCACCTCCTCGGCGAGGAAGTAACTCAACTGTGCGCCATAAGCCGGGTTCTTGCCGTAGAAAACCGCGTCTCCCAAATTCTCCACTTGCGACCACGGCCAGAAGCGCAGCGCTGCAGGCGGCTGAAACAGGTGCAACGCTTCCCTGCCGACCTCGGGCGTGAACTGCTGAAAGGGCGTTAGGTCATCAAGTATCCAAACTGCGCGGCCGTGGGTAGCCAACACAAGATCGTTGTCGCGCTCCTGCTCGGTGAGGTCGTAGATTGACACATTCGGCAGACCGAGTCCGAACAAATACCACGCGGCGCCGTCATTCCAGGTGACGTAAAGACCGTTCTCAAGTCCTGCGTAATACATGTGCGGATTGTGCCGGTCGCGATGTGCTACGTGCGCATACATCTGCGGCAAGTCCCCGGCGATGGATTGCCACGTCGCGCCGTAGTCGCTGGTGCGATACACATAGGGCTTGAAGTCGCCATTGAAGTGGCGATCCACGGTGATGACCGCTTCGCCGGGAATGTCCGTCACAAGATCGATGCACTCGATACGACCGAACGGCGGCAGGTTGGGGATGTGCGCGGTCACGTTCGTCCAAGTCGCACCGCCATCGCGCGTGAACTGCACCAGCCCGTCGTCGGTGCCGATCCAGATCACATTCGCGTCCTTCTTTGAGGGCGTGATGCGAAGGATGGCGTCAATGACCTCGGCGCCCGAGTTGTCCTTCACCACCCCGCCGCCGGACGACTGCTGCTTGCTCTTGTCGTTCAGCGTGAGATCAGGACTGATCGGCTTCCAGTTGCGTCCGCGGTCTTCGCTCTTGAAGAGCACGTTCCCGCCCGCATAGAGAACCGCAGGGTTGAACGGCGAGACTGCGAAACCGGCGTTCCAGTGAAAACGATAGGGCGACTCGGCAACTCCGCCGCCGCTGAAGTCGCGCGGGTACGGCTGAATGTCGTGCACGTGTTCGGCAACACGATCGAAGATGAGGAACACGCCGTTTTCTGTGCTGTTGTAGATGAGGTTCGGGTTATCGGCCGCAGGAATGGCGTAGATGCCGTCGCCGCCGTTGATATCAAACCAGTGGCGGTCGAGGATGCCCGAGGGGTCTTTGCTGCGGCTGGGGCCGCACCAGGCGCTGTTGTCCTGCAGGCCGCCGCATACCAGGTAGGGCCGCTCGTCGTCGGTGCTCACGTGATAGTACTGGGCGATCGCGATGTTGTGGATGAAAGCCCAGTGTTCGCCGTTGTCGCGCGAGATGGCTACCCCGCCATCGTTGCCGTTGATGATGCGTCCGCTGCCACTCGGGTCAATCCAGATCGCATGATGGTCCCCGTGTATCTGCTTGGCGATGATCGAGAAGTTCTTCCCGCCGTCCTTCGATTCCATCATGTTGTTCGACATCGCAAAAATGTGCTCGGGATTTCGCGGGTCAACTTCAATGCGCGAGAAGTAGAAGGGCCGGACGTTGGCCTCTTCGTCCTTGCTGACCAGGCTCCAATGCTCACCGGCGTCATCGGAGCGCCACAGCACGCCCTCGGTGGAACCCATGACCGCATAGACCGTGCTCGGCGAACTTGGCGCAATGGCAAGCCCGATGCGCGCTACTGGTTTCTCGGGAAGGCCGTGTCCGGTGAGCCGCTTCCACGTCTGTCCCTGGTCGAACGATTTGTAGATGGAATCTTGCGGCCCGCCGCCAGAGTAGGTCCATGGCTGGCGGCGAAACTGATACGCGGCCGCGTAAAGCACCTGCGGGTTTTGCGGGTCCATCACGAGATCGGCAATGCCGACGCTGGGGCCGATGTACAACACCTTCTGCCAAGTGGCGCCGCCATCGGTGGTGCGATACACGCCGCGCTCAGCACTGTCCGCCCACGGACTTCCCATGGCCGCAACAATCACCGTATTGGGATGATGCGGGTCAATCACAACGTGCGAGATTTGGTATGTGCCCTCCAGCCCCATGCGCTTCCAGTGCGCACCGCTATCAGGTGACTTGTAAATGCCGTTACCGGGCGAAACTGTGTTGCGGACGTTGGCCTCGCCGGTGCCAGCCCAGACGATATTGGGATTGAGGGGATCAACGGCGAGCGCGCCGATCGACAAGACGCTCTCGTGCTGGAACAGCGCCTTCCAAGTGATGCCGCCGTCGTTGGTGCGAAACACGCCGCCATCGGCCGCACCAACGTAGTAGATATCGGGATTGCCGACGACTCCGACCACGGCAGGGACGCGTCCGCCGGAAATGGCCGGGCCGATCTCGCGGAAGCTGACGCTCTTGCGGACTTCCATCGGCAAGCGCGTGCGGCCTTCGTCATCGGCCTTCTGCGGGCCGGCCTCGCTGGATTGCTGGATTGTGGCAGCGGCGTCCTGGGCCAGCACGGGAAGATTTGCGGTTGCGAGAAAGAAGCTCAGCAGGCAGAGGGCGAGCACGCCCTTAAGTCGATCGAACAGAGTCATAGATTGTCGTCCAAGAGACACTGCGGCGTGAGACTGATGGGAATTAAACTCACACGGCAGAATCGAGAATCATACTCTCTCGGAACCGCGCCGTGGAGCGCCTCTCCAAAACGTTCGTTCGTCATCCTGAGCGGAGCGAGGCAGGCCGCCGAGGCGACATCCGAACACAGTCGAGGGATCTACGGTGGTCGCGAGCGTGAAGGGATGTCGTGCGAAACCGCAGATCCCTCGACCCCGGGCTGACGCCCTTCGCTCGGGATGACAAGTTCAGTGTTGCTGCGGAAAATGTTAAATCACTAATCCCTAACCACTAATCCCTAACCACTAATCCCTACTCCCTGACCTCTAGTCGAGCCTCACCAGAAATACCCCGCCCTCTTTCACGTGCGTCTTGCTGGCGACCTCCTGGGCCTGGCGCTTGTCGTCGTTCTGGGGACGCAGCCGCACCCATTCGCCGGTGGGTCCGGTGAACTGAACCACGTTAGCGGTTTCGTAATGGCTCTGCAGCTTTTCTTTCAGCTTGCGGGCTTCGTGCTCGCTCTGGAAGGCGCCGATTTGCACGCACCAGCGGCCGCCCTCGGCGATGGGCGCCGGCGCCGACAATACTTCAAGTTTTACTTGAGCTGTGCCAGGACGCCAGACATCCACCGCTCTGGCCGCCGCCAACGACAGATCAACAATGCGGTCCTCAATGAACGGCCCGCGATCGGTTATACGCACGACGACCGAATGTTTGGTTTCGACATTGGTCACGCGCACTACTGAATTTAGCGGCAGCGTGCGGTGCGCAGCGGTCAACGCGTTCTGCTCGTAGATTTCGCCGTTCGATCCTCGATGGTGGTTGTAAGGCGGCCCATACCAGCTTGCCAGGCCGGTCTCAACGTAGATGGGCTTGCCGGTTGACTTAGTCGTCTGCGGGACGGAGGGTGGCTTCGCTTCTGCTGTCGTGCTCGGCGCCGGCTCCGCCGGGGTAATCGTCGGCGCAGGCGGCACCGGCTGGCTGCGCGCGGTTTTGTGCCCTCCGCAGGCGGACAGCAGGAGCATGCCGACGGCTATAAAGATCAACGCTTCTCTGGTAGAGCAGGCCTTCAGCCGGGGTCCCCAATTTGCGCCGCTTTTGCGCGAATTGGGGTGGATCAGGCCTGCGTCCACGTCGGCAAATAAGCTCCCGGGCTTCAGCCCCGGAGAAATCGGGGTGCTCGCCGCGCTCAGCGTTTTTTCCGGCGAGTGCTGGCTTCCATCATGTCCGCGGCCTGGTTCATCTTCTCGCTGGCAATGCGCAGAGCACTGCTGGAGTGGTCGCGAATCGCCGGTACCAGTTCGTCGTTGATATAGGCGATGAGTTTCTGCGTCTCTACCTCTACGCGCTTGGTAGTATCGCCCAGCATGTCGTCCAATTTCTCGCCTGCCGTCGTGAACGGACGGCTGGCTTTCTTCTTTCCTTTGAGCATAGAAGGCCACCTTGTTAATGGCGTTAATCGTCAGGCACAGAGATTATGCGGGCGAACGGGGAGGTCGTCAATTGGCAAGCGTGGTGCCGGGGAAACGGTCAGCCCCCATACTTGTCATCCCGAGCGAAGGCGGCCCGCATTTGGCCAGCGGAGTCGAGGGATCTGCGGTTCCGAGGAGGTTTCAATAAGCTCGCGGCGAACCGCAGATCCCTCCGCTCGGGCTGGAGCCCTCGGTCGGGATGACAAGTCATAAGGAACATGGGTACCTCACTGACGCACGCTGACTGCTGCTAGAATTTCTCCATCCCTATGCCTGCCCGCAAGCTCTCCGGTTCTGAAGTTCGACGCATGTTCCTGGACTTTTTCGTCTCCAAGGGACACAAGGAGGTGCACTCCTCTTCCCTGGTGCCCCAGAACGACCCCACGCTGCTGT
>JBKQKT010000637.1:0-4710 GCA_052147365.1 Candidatus Korobacteraceae bacterium
CAGACCGTCTATCCGCTGTCGGGGAACACCGGCCTGGCCCTGACCACGGCGAAGTATTACACCCCAAGCGGCCGCCTGATTCAACGCGACTATAGCAACATCTCGCTTTACGACTACTACTACAATGACCGCGAGAACGCCGACGCACCCACCGCCACGAATCACGAGGTGAAGATGACCGACAGCGGTCGCACCGTGTACGGCGGTGGCGGAATCACTCCCGATGTGAAGCTCGCCTCCCCCAAGCCCAACAAGTTCCAGGAAACACTGCTGGAGAAGTATGCGTTCTTCAACTTCGCCAAGCACTACGTCATCAACCACAAGGTGGGCAAGCAGTTCGAAGTGGACGATGCCGTGATGCAGGAGTTCCGCAAGTATCTCGACGAGCAGAAGGTCTCCTTCACCGAGGCCGACCTGTCCGAGAACGCCGAGTGGATCCACGCCAACATCAAGGCTGAGTTGTTCATCAACGAATTCGGCCAGCAGGAAGGCATGCGGGTTCACGCCGAAGGCGATCCTGAGGTGCAGAAGGCGCTCGACCTGCTGCCCCAAGCTAAGCAGTTGGCCGAAAACGCCAAGAAAACTATCGCCCAGCGCAACAACGCCCGCCTGACCGCGCAGCAGGGCGACACCCCGGAGCCGCAGTCGGTGAAGCGGTAAACCGGAACTTTAAAGATCCACGCAAAAGCCCGCGTTAGCGGGCCTTTGTGTTGCGTCTCGACATTTCACGAGTGTCACTACGCACGTTGCCAGGCATGCCGCAAAATGGTGGAGCACCGCTTCAGCGGTGCAGTAAGTCAGTTTTGTTGGCACCCGGCTTTGGCCGCTGAGGTAATTCATCCATCGCGAAGGTTGGATTCGCCGACGAATAACGATATTCCTCTGCTGCGCCAACCATTCCGGCTTTAGTTGAATTCTGGTGAATATAAGTTCGGTACTTTTCAAGTTCAGCGCTATCTCGCACACGCCGGTCCACAAAACTCTTCTGCCAGATTGGAGACCTCAGCCCGAACTGCTTGCCCGCCTGAAAGGAAAACCCACCTTTGATAAACTGCATCGCTCGCTCCAAAGTTGAGCCTTCCGGCACAGTCAAAATGATGTGGAAATGATTCGGCATTACCACAAAAGCGTGAATTTGAAATCGGTGCGCGTCCCTGTAGTCGAAGAGCGTCTTGCAAAATAAGCCTGCCATGCGGTCAGACTGAAGCAGGCTCTTCTTGAAAGCAGTTCCGGCGGTGACGAAGTAGATAGCGTGGAAGGTTGTTCCGCGGTAGGGGATGGCCATGGATTACCTCACCGGCTGAAGCCGGTCTTCAACAGAGTCTGCTCCATGCACTGCTGAAGCAGTGCTCCACCAATATTTATTCCCTACCAAGAACCTGCCTAAGCTCTCTCCTACCGCGGAAGCAGCCTTCGGGCGCATCCCGGCGCGCTCTTGTAGCTGATTTCTCCGCTGTCTGTGCCCCGCTATAGCATCACGGCCATGCCCGCGTGTGCGGACGAGAAGCTCATCACCTCAGGCCCCACCAGCCTCTCGAAGTCCGCGTACGGCAGCCGGATCAGCTCATGATGCGAGCCCGCATTGAAAGCGATTTCCTCATCGTAGGTCAGGGTCTCGTCCACGTACACGGGAATCCCGTACAGGTTGCCGAACGGCGGCATGGCACCCGTCTCACAATCCGGGAAATGCTGCTTGAACTCTCGCTCGCTGGCCAGTTCCGCGGTCTGCACGCCGGTGGCCCGCTTGATCGCTGCCAGGTCCACCTGATACGACGCCGGGAGGACCGCCATGCCCAGCGCGCCATCCAGCTTAACAATCACGGTTTTGGCCAGTTCCTTGCCGGAAATGTGAGCTACGGCCGCAATGCCCTGTGCCGTGTAGGCCTTGGAATGAGAGATGATGACATACTTCACCTGATTTGCATCGAGAAACGCTTTAACCTTGCTGAGATGCATATTGGCCTCCTGCTAAAACTGTTGCGACTCGTCGGCCCGCAAGGGTCGGCTAACTTAGTTGGCAGCAATTAGCCCTTGGCATTTGGCTCGTATTTTCGTGGCGCTTGTTTGTGAGCCGCCATCGCTGGGACGCGCGGGCTTTCGACTACGGATGCCGCGAGCTCAATGCTGAATGCACTTCTGGCCCCAGTGTAGTCCGCCTGAATTCGCGCGCAAGCACAGCCGTCACATAGTGAGTGTGATGCCCGAAATGGGAACGAAGAGCAGCAATCAGCAACTAGCAGCTAGTAACTAGAACTCGCGGGTAGCAGGCCTTCAGGCCTGCTACCCTGGCACATCAACCTAGCAACTGCTTTAGAATCCCCCCATGCCCTTCAAGCGCGCACAGAAGACCTACGACGAAGAGTCGCTCTACGAATACGCGATCGGCGCGCTGGGGCGGCAGATGCGCACGGTGGCGGAAATCAAGCGTCTGATGCGCCGCCGCGTTGGCGATCAGCCGCACGGCGAGCTGCTGGTCGAGGTGGTGGTCGCGCGCCTGAAAATGCATCACTACCTCAATGACACCAGCTACGCTGAAAGCTACGCCCGCTTCCGCAAGGAGAACGAAAAGTTCGGCCGCATGCGCGTGGTGCAGGACCTGAAGGTCAAAGGCGTGCACGGCGACATCATTGACAACGTGGTCAGCGCCGCCTACAGCGATGTGAACGAACAACAGTTGGCGCGCGAATTCCTCAAGCGCAAGCGCGTCTCAAAGCCGGTTGGCCAGAAGCAGGCGGCCCGGGTTTTCCGCATGCTGGTGCGCGCCGGCTTTAGCAGCCGCGTGATCTTTCCCATCCTGAAAAAATGGGATGTAGACGACGAAACGCTCTCCGCGCTGGAAAGCGAAGCGACTGAGATGCAAGAGGCGAAAGAAGAAAATCATTGACCGCGGATTGCGCGGATACCGCCGATTCTTTAGATTAATTTCAAGGCTTATCCGCGTGATCCGCGAAAATCCGCGGCTGAAATCTTTCCCACTATGCCGAAGAAACTTAACCACACCGCTGCCCTCGAACATCTCTCCCGCGTTGACCGCAAGCTGGCGCGCATCATCGCCCGCTCCGGCCCCTGCCGCCTGCAGCAGGAAACCACGCAAAGTATCTTCGAGGCGCTGCTGGAGTCCATCATCTACCAGCAGCTTAACGGCAAGGTCGCGGCCACCATCACGGCGCGCGTGAAGGCGCTATTCCCGGGGAACACCAAACGCATCCGCACCCGTCGCGGACTGGTGGACGGATTCCCTTCCCCAGAGCAAATACTGGCGGCGACCGAAGAGCGGCTGCGCTCGGCAGGGCTATCGCGCGCCAAGATGCTGGCCATTCGCGATCTCGCTGCCAAGACCCTGGACGGCACCGTGCCGACAGTGAAAGAAGCCCATCGCATGAGCGACGAGGAGCTCATCGAGCGCCTCGACAGCGTCCGCGGCATTGGCCGATGGACGGTCGAGATGCTGCTCATCTTCCGCCTCGGGCGTCCCGACGTGCTGGCCGTGGATGACTACGGCATCCGCAACGGCTTCGCCAAGATGCGCAAGCTCACCGACCTGCCTAAGCCGAAGGAGTTGTTGGCGTATGGCGAGCGGTGGCGTCCGCACCGCAGCGTCGCTTGCTGGTATCTGTGGCGCGCCGCCGAAATGAAAGACCTGCCTATTGCGGGCGCGCCGAGCAGAAAGACCTCAGCCCCAGCGAAGAGCCCTGCCTTAAAGGGGAACAAGAAGCAGCGGACACGCACGAAATAGCATGTGCGCGATTTCGCAAGATACGGCAGCCGACTGCAATGTCGCGATGCTGGTTTCGTTACTTTGTATAGATAACCAGGAAAGCCAGGAACGCAATCGCGGCGAGCAGAACGACAATGCCGATGATAACCGGCAGTCGACTCGTCCTTGGCGCCACCAAAGCCGGCGGCTCCAAGTCGGCGGTTGCGGGACTCTCTGCGGACCCGGCCCAACCTGACCCGACCTCGGCCGGCAAGCCCTCGGGTGTCATCTCTTCTGCTGGCGGAGCTTGCTCTGCGGCTTCGAATCGTGTCTGCTGCGCTGGTGCCGGAGATGGGGGCGGATTGACAATCGCAGGCGCACTTGCCGGCATGACCTGTGCTCGGGCTTCTTCGAATCGCGGTTGCTGGACCGGCACCGGAGCTGGCGGGCTAACGATTACCGGGCGATATATCGGCGGCGGATCCTGGGCTGGCGCTTCTTCTGGGGGCTGGGCCTGGTCCGAGGCTACTTCATAGCGTGTCTGCTGGGCGGGCATTCGCCTTTGCGCCACCAGCGTTTCCAGCAACTTCCGGATGGCGGACAGGTGCCCCAGGGCGACTACGAGAGCGATGGCAACAACAACGCTGGCCAGCGTTAGCACCAACTGAAACACATTCTCCATCGCCCTATTAGACCATTTTCACAGCCAGTCAGGAAAATGCAGGCCACCACTCAGGATGGGGCCACTTACTCGAATGGCTATACTGGAGAGGCAATGATACGCACGTTGCGTCCTCTTCCCCTGAAGAAAATCAAGCTCGTCATCTTTGACCTGGACGGCACGCTCATCGATTCCGAACTCGACCTGGCGGCGGCGGTAAACGCCATGCTGCGCCATTACGGCCGCAAAGAGCTGCCCCTGAAGGTCATCGACACCTACATCGGCGACGGCGCCCCGATGCTGATCCGCCGGGCGCTGGGCGACCCCTCCGACGGGAACTTCCTGCAGGATG
>JBKQKT010000638.1:0-20499 GCA_052147365.1 Candidatus Korobacteraceae bacterium
GAACCGGTAATCCGGTGGACAGTGCGTCCGAAACTGCGGCCACGGCAAACGCTCCCAAGGAAACCCACAACAAGGACAAGAACGATATCGACGATATCGGCGACCGCAAAGTGGGTGAGACCGGCAAGAGTCTGGGCGACTGGTACTCGATCGACACCGACGTCAAGATGGGCAAGCAGTACGCGATGATGGTCGAGTCCAGCGCCCGCATGATCAAGGATCCGATCGTTACCGAGTATGTGAACCGCATCGGGCAAAACCTGGTCCGCAATTCCGACGCCAAGGTGCCGTTCACCATCAAGGTCATCGACTCCGACGACATCAACGCGTTCGCGCTGCCGGGAGGATTCTTCTACGTCAACAGCGGACTCGTCCTGGCTGCGGATGACGAGGCCGAACTGGCCGGCGTAATGGCCCATGAAATCGCGCACGTGTGCGCCCGGCACGCTACCCGCGAGATGACTCGCGCCAACTACGCCAGCATGGCTTCGATTCCGCTGATCTTCGTAGGAAGCTGGGGCATCTACGAAGCGGCCAGCATGGCCCTGAACCTAGCCCTGCCGCTGACCTTCATGAAATTCTCGCGCGGCTTTGAGTCCGAGGCCGATTACCTCGGGCTGCAATACATGTACAAAGCCGGCTACGATCCGCAGGCCTTCATCTCGTTCTTCGAGAAGATCAAGGCGCTGGAGAAAACCAAGCCGGGCGCGCTGGCCAAGGCCTTCGCCACCCATCCGCAAACTCCTGACCGCATTGAGAAAAGCCAGGAGGAGATCCGCGCCATCCTTCCCGCGCGGCCGGAATATATCGTCAATACCTCGGAGTTCAATGACGTGAAGGCGCGCTTGGCGACGCTGGAAAACCGCAAGAAGGTCAACGTGGCCGAGGACGTCAATAAGCCCACCCTGCGCAAGACGACCGCTGACAGCACCGCCGCACAGACTGGCCAGGATCCGAACCAGCAGGGCGATGATCATCCCACCCTCACGCGGCGTGAAGATGATTACAGCGCGAGCCCAGGGCAGCTCTGAGCTTGCAAACGGTCTGTTAAGAATTCACCAGCTCAAACACCGGATAGTTCGCCGTAACACTTGCGAATGCCTGCACATCTGAACCCGCGGGAACAGGGAAGTATCGCTGTACGGTGGTCTTGAAGCGGTCAAGATAAGCCTTGAGCAACTCCGGCTTTTCCGCATCGGGGATGGCGCGCAACCGGAAGCTCTGTCGAAAAGCGCCCTTCTTCAAAGTAACTTCTCCCGCGGCTTCGGCGTTGCGTACCCACTGCGTTCGTCCACGCGGAGCCACCAGGAAGCGCTTGCCATCCATGTCAAGCAAATCGATAGGTGTCGAATATAACTTCCCGCTCTTACGCCCTCGTACCTGGAGCAGGTAATTGTGCTTGAGTCCGAATCCGAGCCCTACCAGAAATCCAAAGAGGCGATTAAACGCCCGCTCCATCGCGGTTGGTGGCCGAAAGACCGGCTTGGCAGGATTGGTGGCCATAAGCCATTGTAGGGCGGCGTCGCGGAGACTACGCCGCCCGGTGATCGGGCAGTATTGAGACCGCTTCAGGAGCTTCAGAGCGATCCGGCGGGGAGCTCACGAACTTCATTTCCTTCCAGTCGTAGGGAAATTCCTTACCGCAATCGAGGCACACCACATAGGTTCCGGTGACCGAGGCCGCTTCACTGAGTCGTGACTTGCCTCTGACTGTTATAGGGAAACTGCAATGTTTGTGCGAACAACCGAAGACCAGATCGAATAAACTCATGACCTCCTCCTCGAAACACAACCCAATGCGCAGCGAAGTTTGTCGGGAGAAGCGGCGCTCACCGGAATTCTGTGGACGAGCTGTCCGCAGGCAGGAACCCGGTTCCAGCTAATTAGATTCGAGAGTAGGAAAAAAGGTTTCCAGGGAACGACACGTGTTGTTCCAATTCAGGAAAACGGAAGGGCCGCTCGTTCCGGCTATTGCCCTTGTGACCCGTGACCTTGGCACTTGGACAGAATGGCCGCGCGTAAACGGCCCCGCAGATCTTCGGGCAGTTCGTAGAGTTGGGAGTCGCGGTAAATCTCGATGGTCATCTTGGTTGTGTTGCAGACGACGTAGCAGTTGTGGCACCACTGGAGGTGGTCTTCCAATTCCGCATGGGTTTGAGCGTCCATCGCGCCGTCGAGGTAATCCGTCAGCTCTTGCAGAAAATCAGAGCAGGTCACTTTTTGCCATCTCCACCGGTTCGATTCTTGAAGTACTTGCTCAAGCGCTCACGCAGTTGCAGCCGTGCCCTCAGCAAACGGGACTTGACTGCAGGAATACTCAAATCCAAGGCGTCCGCCGTCTCTTCGGTGGAAAGGCCTTCAACGTCGCGCAACACAAACACCGTCCGAAAGCTCGGCGGCAACCCTTGTATCGTCTTACCCAGGATCTCTTTCAGCTCACCCTGGGTATAAAGCTGCTCCGGATTGGGCGCCCAATCCGCAACCTCGCGCGGCATGGAGTCTTCTTCGGTCTTGATGTCCTCATCAAGCGACACCATCCGCTCAGGACGCCGGCGGCGCAAGCGCATCAGCGCTTCGTTCACCGCAATCCGCACCAGCCACGTGTAAAACTTCGACTGCTCCTGGAAGTTGGCCAGGTTCTGGAAGGCCTTCAGGAATGCGTCCTGCACCACGTCTTCCGCGTCTTCGCGGTTTTGCGTGATGTGCTGCGCAATTCTGAAAACATTGCGGTCGTAGCGCTTTACCAGCTCCTCAAATGCGCTGATATCACCGGCCTTTGCCGCATGTACCAGGACAGTTTCGTCACTGGGCTCTATTACTCTTGGTTGGATGGTGCCCATGTTTGCGTAGATTCAGGATTTTACAGCCTGGAACAAAATCCCGCTGCCATTGTACCCGTACGCCA
Organism: Candidatus Korobacteraceae bacterium; assembly: GCA_052147365.1. Lineage (GTDB taxonomy): Bacteria > Acidobacteriota > Terriglobia > Terriglobales > Acidobacteriaceae > Bog-257. The sequence goes on from JBKQKT010000638.1 coordinate 2,906, forward strand.
ACGATTTCGGGAAAGCCGGGAAGCGAAAATTGATTGTCAAGCGCACGCTGGCTGCGCTGCTGTACTGGACCCGTTGATGAAACTCGCGTCTATTGTACGGATACAGCCTCGCCGCGGATGTTAAAAATTGGGAATCTATTCTGTAACGAGTTCCCTAGACGCGGGCAGAAGAAAATCGCGCTACACTAAAAAGGGTGAGTACCTGCAGCCGCTTTTTCGCAGTATTCCTGGCCTTCCAACTGGTCCTGACCAACTGTGCATCGTTCGCGCAAGGCAGCACATCCACGCCTACCAAGAAGAAGCAATCCTCGTCCGCGACACCCGCGAAAAAGTCGAATGCGGCCCCCAAAACCAGCAGCGCTACACACAAGAAGCCCGCAACCGCTGCTTCCAGCCACCACCCTCGCAAAAAGGTAACAGCAACTCGCGCCCACCAGATGAAGCGCACCTTCGTTGCCTCCAGCGATCTCCGCCCCATGGCCCGGCAGTTGGTGGAATATCGGACGCCCGCTGCCTACGCCGGTGTGGAGAAGTATGCACAGGCCCATGCTGGCACCGAAGCCGGAGCGCTGGCTTGGTTTGCCATTGGATACGCTCACTATCTTGACGCGCAGTACCCGGCGGCCATCGCCGCGATGCAAAAGGCGCAGCCCTATATGGGCGAACTAAAGGACTACACCTCATTCTTCATTGGCAATTCCTACGTACAGAGCAACAGTCCCGACTCCTCCGTCACGTACCTGCGCGACTTCGGCACACGTTTTCCCGATTCGCTATACGCGCATGACGCCACCATCGCCTACGCCAGAGCCTTACTGGCAACCAATCGGCCGACGGAGGCAGTTCGCCTTCTGGAGAGCCATCGCTCGCCCGCCAGCGCCGAGACCGAATATTTCCTGGGCAAGGCGTACGTGCAGAACGGCCAGGGCAAAACCGGCGCTGAGATCCTGCGCCACGTGTACTACAACTATGCGACCAGCTACACTGCTGACAACGCCGCGGGCGATTTGAAGAGAGTTCCGGAAGCCGCGTTTCTCCCGGCCCCCACCTACAGCGAGCACGAGCACCGGGCCGATTCCCTCTATAAGGCCCGTCGCTGGGGCCCAGCCGCAGAAGAGTACAAGGCGATGGTTGCGCTCGAGCCGTCAAATTCTGCTGCGCTCATCCAGCTTGCGAACTCCTATATGAAGGATGGCGATACCCGCGATGCGCGAGCCGCGTTGGATCGCATTCCTGACGACGGCAGCGATGCCAGCGCTGAGAAGTGGTATCAGCGCGCCGAGATCGCGCGCAAAGACAACGACGACGATGGCCTCAACTCCATCCTGGAACACATGCGGGCAACCACGCCCAAGTCGCCCTGGCTCGAGTCGGCGTTGCTATCCGCCGGCAACATGTACTTCCTTCGCAAAGACTACGACCGCGCAATTGATTATTACCGCGAGATACACGTGCGCTTCCCCAGCGGCACCAAGGCGGCCTACGCCCATTGGAAGTGCGCCTGGCTGACCTACCGGCAGAATCGGCCGGAACAAGCCAGGAAGTATTTTGACGAACAGATTGAGTTCTATCCCGGGACCAACGAAGCCCCTAACGCCATGTATTGGCGCGGGCGCATGGCCGAGGACGACAAAGACTACGGCGTAGCGCGCGCCTACTACGAAAAACTCGCAGATCGCTATCGCAACTATTACTACGGCGTGCTGGCGCGCAAACGGCTGATCCTGATGCCGACCGCGCCGGCGGCGAACCTTGCGATTCTACAAAATATCGGCTCGGCGAAGACGTACGATCCCACAGCACAAGTCACCGATCCACCCGACGATGACCTGCACTACATGCGCGCACGCCTTCTGGAGAACGCCGGCGTCACCGACCTGGCGGTCCGCGAGCTGCAAGCCGGCAGCTCCGAGGGTCCGTCGTGGGAGATGCTGGAAATCGCGCGTATCTATTCCAGCGGAGGCGAGTATTACCGCGCTTTGCAAGCCCTGAAGCGCGCCATCTCTGGATACTTCGCGTTCGACATTAGTGCGCTGCCGGCGGAGTATTGGCATGGGCTTTTCCCGCGCCCCTACTGGGAGCCATTGCGTCGCTACTCGGACGAGAACGGGCTCGATCCGTATCTGGTGGCGGCGCTCATCCGCCAGGAGTCGGAGTTCAATCCCGACGCCATCTCCCATGCCAACGCCATTGGATTGATGCAACTGTTGCCTAGAACGGGCAAGGGCGAAGCCAAGAAGCAGGGACTGCAACACTACACGACTGACTCGCTGCTTGATCCCACCACCAATATCGAACTGGGCACACATTATTTCCGTCAGATGGTGGACCACTTCGGCGGGCAGGTCGAGTATGCGCTCGCGGCCTACAACGCAGGCGAAGAGCGAGTGGAAGATTGGCGCTCCTCGGGCACTTACCGTGACATCTACGAGTTCGTCGAGTCGATCCCGTTCACCGAGACCCGCGAGTACGTGCAGGCAATCGTGCGCAATGTTGAAGTCTACAAGCGTGTGTACGGGACGCCGTAGGAAAGCCGCTGCTTAGCCCGGTGACACTGTGGGTGATACACTGCGGCGCCACAATTCCGGAGGCGAGACTTGAAAGCGTCGGTGCTCTATCGAATTGCTTCAATTCTGTTAGTGCTCTTTGCTGTTGGACACACGCTTGGGTTTCGAAAGATTGACGCAAGTTGGGGCGTAGATTCTCTGGTCGCCTCCATGCGCACCATTCACTTCGACGCGCAGGGGTTTAGTCGCACTTATTGGGACTTCTATACGGGCTTTGGGCTTTTTGTGACCGTATTCATGCTGTTCGCGGCATATCTCGCCTGGCAACTTAGCGCACTTCCGGCACAAACTCTGAGGGGCATGCGGGGCATCACCTGGGCGTTTGCCCTGTGCTTTGTCGCTGTCACCGTGCTGAGTTGGACATACTTTTTCATCGCGCCTGTCGTTTTTTCCAGTGTGGTCACCATCTGTTTAGTTGGTGCAGCATGGCTCTCGGCAAAGCCGGCTTGAAATGCCGACGCGGGAACTCGGCGTACTGCTTGGCCTTATTGGAAAACAGCGAATGGCGACAAGCGGCTCTTACCAGCTACTCTTTACAGCCTCATTGCCCGACTTGGCGAAGACAATTTCCGACACCAGCAGAATCGCGCCGATCACAATCGCGCTGTCGGCCACGTTAAAGGCCGGCCAGTGATAGCTGCCGACGTAGAAGTCGAGGAAGTCCACTACGTGTCCGGTCATCATGCGGTCCCACAGGTTGCCGGTCGCGCCGCCCAGAATCAGCGACAAGCCAATGGTGGTCGTGCTCAGGGCGTGGCCATTCTTCCACAGCAGGGCCGAGACGATGATGAGCGCAATCACCGAGAAACTCACCAGTGCGCCAACTTTCCACTGCGCCGAAGATTCGGCAAACAGCCCGAAAGCCGCGCCCGTGTTCTCGACGTGCGTCAGGTGGAACAGGCCGGGAATGACGGTGACGCTGTCGTGCAGCAAGATATTGCTGGCCACCACGGACTTCGCCAGTCGATCCAGTAGCAATACGATGCCTGCAATCAGGAAGAAATACTTGCGCATCGCCCGTCTGGTTTGTTTCTCGCCGTTCATGTCTGCTTGTTAGACGCCCTTTAATGCGGAAAGAAGCGTTGCAGTGCTGTAGTCCTAGCTGACACCTGCTGTTGCCTCGATTTCCGCCAGTACCACACTACAACGCTCGCACACCGTGGGGTATGTCTTATCTTCGCTAACATGTACCGAATAGTTCCAGCAACGTTCGCACTTCTGGCCCGGAGCGTCGCTGACTGTGATGACCAAGCCACTCTCTCCGTTGCTTGTCGGGAGCCTTTGAAGCACCACGTCCGACACGATAAACAGATAGCGCAACTGATCGCGATGCCGCTCCAACACCGGATAAAGCTTTTCCGGCGCGGCAAGGTGAAGCTGGGCCTCCAGGCTCCCACCGATACGCTTCGCGATGCGCGCCTCTTCCAGAGCTTTGAGGGCTTCGTTTCGGACACTCAGCAGCACGTCCCAATCCGCTTCCAGCGCAGCCGCATCAAAGTGAACCGGCACTTCCCCCATCAGGTCTTGTGGAGCAGGGAACTCCGTCACATGAACGCTCTCCGGCCGCCCTTCCACCGCAGGCAGAAATCCCCAGACTTCCTCGGAGGTGAAGCTTGTAATCGGAGCCATCAGCTTCACCAGAGCCTCTCCCAGCCTCCACAACGCTGTCTGTGCCGAGCGCCGCGCCTGCGATTTCGGAGCCGAAGTGTAAAGCCGGTCCTTCAGCACGTCGAAATAAATCGCGCTCAGATCAACGATGCAAAAGTCTTTCAGCCGCTGATACACTTTGTGGAAGACGAAATTGTCATAGTGCTCGCGCACATCCTTCGCCAGCTCCGAGGCGCGAAGCAGGATGTATTGGTCAATCTCCTGCATGTCGGCAAAGTCAACTGCGTCCCGAATAGGATCGTAGCCGTGCAAATTGCCGAGAATGTAGCGGAAAGTATTTCGTAGCTTGCGGTAGCTCTCGGCGATACGCTGCATCAGCTCGTCGGACGCCATGACGTCCTCGCGGAAATCCACTGACGCAACCCAGAGGCGTACGATCTCGGCTCCCAGCTTGTCGGCAATTTCCACCGGGTCAACCGTGTTGCCCAACGACTTCGACATCGCGCGGCCCTGCGGATCGAGGGTCCAGCCTGCGGTCGCGGCGCGACGGTAAGGCGCGGTGCCCTTCACTCCCACAGCGGAGAGCAGAGACGACTGGAACCATCCGCGATGTTGGTCGCCACCCTCCAGGTAGAGGTCGGCAGGCCAGGGAAGCCCGGGCTCGCGGCCCAGAACCGCTGCCTGACTCGAACCCGACTCGAACCACACGTCAACTATATCCATCTCCTTGCGGAACTTCGCGCCACCGCACTTCGGGCACTTGGTTCCCGCGGGCAGGATTTCCTCTGCCGAAAGCCGGTACCAGGCGTCCGCGCCCTCATGTGCGAACAGTCCGACCACCGCGCGATTTACCGCTTTGTCGTTCAGGAACTGGTTGCAGCCTTCGCACTGGAAAACAGCGATGGGCATACCCCAGAAGCGCTGGCGGGAGATGCACCAGTCCGGGCGCGTGGCGACCATGTTCGAGATACGTTCCTCGCCCCATGCCGGGTCCCACGTTACCTTCTTGATTTCTTCCAGCGAGCGGCCGCGCAGCGTGCCACCCGGAATCTGTCCTTCCATCGAGATGAACCACTGCTCGGTAGCGCGGAAGATGATGGGATTGTGACAGCGCCAGCAGTGCGGATAAGAGTGCTCGATCTTCTCGAAACCAAGCAGTACGCCACGGCTCTTGAGGAGCTCCACGATCTTCGGGTTTGCCTTGAAGACCTGCTCACCCTCATATTCCGGCAGCCCGTTGCGCAGGATGCCGGCATCATCCACCTCGCAGTGCAGATTGATCCCATACTTCACGCCGGTGGCAAAGTCGTCTGCCCCGTGCGCCGGAGCCGTATGCACCGCGCCTGTGCCTGTGTCCATGGTTACGTAATCGCCGAGGACGCCCAGCACACTGCGCTCCAGGAAGGGATGGGCGAAGGTCGTGTACTCCAGCTTCGAGCCGGGGAATTGGGCGACCTCCTTCACGTTACCCAAACCACACTTCTCGATGGTCTGCTGTGCCAGCTCTTTGGCGACGATGTAAATCCAATCCCCCGTGTCGAGTGCAACATACTCCGCATCGGGCGCAAACGTTATCGCCATAGAAGCAGGCAGCGTCCACGGCGTAGTCGTCCAGATTATGGTCGCGACGTTCCTCTTGCCCGCCAGGGCCTCGTCGATTGTCGCCGGATCACTGGTCAGCGGATAGCGCACCCAGATGCTGGGGCTGGTTTCCATCTCGTACTCGACTTCGGCCTCGGCCAGCGCAGTCTTGTCGTGGATGCACCAGTAAACCGACTTCAGGCCCTTATAAACCAGTCCCTGCTCGTAGAAGGAGTAAAAGGTCTCCAGCACCACGCTTTCATACTGCGGATCCATGGTGGAGTAGGGCTGGTCCCAGCGGCCGAAGACGCCGATACGCTTGAACTGCTCACGTTGCAGGTCGAGAAACTTCTGCGCGTACTTCCGGCATTCCTCCCGCACCGCGAGGGGATCCATCTCAAGTTTCTTGCGCCCTAGCAAGTTGTCCACTTTGATCTCAATGGGCAGCCCATGGCAATCCCATCCGGGAACATATGGAGCATCGTAACTGCTCATGCTGCGGCACTTTACGACGAAATCCTTCAATGTCTTATTTAAGGCTGTGCCGAGATGCACAGGACCGTTGGCATAAGGTGGGCCGTCGTGCAACACGTAGATAGGCTGCCCCTTGTGCGCCTCGCGGATGCGGTCGTAGATCCGCTCCGTCTCCCAGCGCGCGAGCATCTTGGGCTCCCGCTGCGGCAGGTTCGCCTTCATGGGGAAGTCGGTCTTGGGCAGGTTCAGCGTGGATTTCAGGTCGAGCGGCACTCCCTAATTCTCCTCACTTGTCGCTGGATCGCAAGAGTCGTAAGTGTTATCTCTTCATTATAGGGAGCAGCAAAAGTCGCGTCTATCAGCACCTTGCGCGGTAGCTCGCCTCGTGCCGGACGCCTTCCAAATAATAGCGAAGGCATGCACAATCGTGCGGGGGCATCCGACCTTTGCTCGGAGAAGCATGGATTCTGACCCAGGCCTACAAAGAAGGTGTTTCTGGCTGCTGTTCACGCTGCTGAGTATCGGCGCGTTTTTCCTGCCCTTGGGCTGGGGCGTTGTTGAGACACTCGTGTCTGCAGTCGCAAGTTGGTGGGTTGTCCATCGCAGCGGGATTATGTAACCGCAATCCTCTGCTGCGCTTCCGGCATTTCTGTCAAACCCGTCACCTCCATTGAGGGCCAGTTCACAGCCTCTTGAGGAACTCCCTGGCCTTTTCCAACTCCGGAAACAGCTTCTCTTCTGCCTGGAATTCCGGCCCGTGAACGCAACGCCGGCTGCCGCGCAATTTCACCGGATGTTTGAGGTGCAGCATCTCGTGATAGACGATGTACTCGAGCCCATAGCGCGGCGCGCGGACGTGATCGAAAATCCGGCTCACGACGATAGTGTTGTGCGCTGGATCGTAATGCCCCAGGCTACGGCGTGAGCGAATCTGGCTCCAGGTCATCTGTGGTCGCGCCAGCAATCCGTGAAAGAAGCGAACGTTGAGCTCGTCAAAGATCCGCTCCAGGTCATAGACCATGCCGCGCGGAGACTGGATGCGCTTGCGTCCGCGTATTTGCCGCACCAGGTGCGTTTTAGCACGGATGTCCTTGCTGGCGACGTACCGGCGGAAGCGGGAGGCATGCGCCGCCTCGATCGGCTGGCGGTAAACCTTGGCCAGCAGAATATGCGCGATGGCCTCGATGACATTGTCCGGTGCGCCTTCCAGCAAGTCGGAGATTCGCACGTGCATCCGCGAGTCGCGCAGGCGAATGGTGTTGTTCACATTGGCGAAGGGATAGAACTCGACCCTAAATTCCGGCATCGGCGCCCGTGGCCGCAGCTCACGATAGGTTTTCTGGAAGAGCTCGTGGAGGTTCGGTCGCAAGTTGTAATTAACCTATCACGACAGGCAACCGCTAGAGCAATGCCCGAGTAGCCGTATCCAGCAGTGGGTGGAGCACGCCTTTGAGGCGTGCATGACTGATTACAAGTCCTGCATCGCGCTTTAGCGCCTGAGGTAGTGTCTTCCGTTACCTCGGCGGCTGAAGCCGGGATTCGCAACGCAACTCTCGAATGCACCGCTGAAGCGGTGCTCCACCCAGGTACACCAATTTACAGTCTGCTCTAACTAATTGCTAAATGCCAAACACCAAGTACTGACTTGCTTACCTCGCTCTCGCCAGCACCAGCGTGACGTCGTCAGGCTGCTCACCGCCCGCAATCCAGTCGGCGACGGCGCTTGTGACGATGTCGCTGATCCGGGCTAGGGACTCATCGCGATGCCGCTGGATGAGTTCGATTAGTCGCTCCTCGCCGAACTCGCCGAATTCGTTTTCCGGCTCAGTAATGCCATCGCTATAAGCGACGAAGAGGTCGCCCGGCGCCATGCCCACCGTGCTCTGCTCATAAGTCATCCCGTCGAACAAGCCGACGACCGTGCCCGAAGTCTGCATCCGGGTAACGCTGCCGTCGCCGCTCAGCAGCAGTGGGGGAAGATGTCCGGCGTTGGAGTAGGTAAGCGCGCGCGATTCGCCATCGTAGCAACCCAGGAACATGGTCGCGTACTTTTCGATGGGGGTACTACGATAGAGCTGGTAATTCAGGGTAGCCATTAGGAGGCTGGGCGAAAGGCACGAGTCCCCGTTTCCGTACAGCGGAAGAGTGCCGTTTTCGTCGATTCCGGCCCCGATGGTGACCGGCGCCAACGTCCGTTCCGGTTCCAGTGAGTAAGCGCGGACGAAGGCGTGCACGGTGGCCATGAGCAGCGCCGCTGAGATTCCTTTACCGCTGATGTCGCCCACGGCCAACACCATTCTCTGTTCGCGCAAGGGAATGAAGTCGTAGTAGTCGCCGCTCACCGTCCGCGCCGGCCGGCAGGTCCCGTGCACCTCCAAGGTAGGCAGACCCGAAAGGTCAGCAGGGAAGAGGAGGTTCTGCACTTCGTGCGCGATGGCCAGTTCGCTTTCCAGTCGCTGCTTCTCCTTCTGCTCGGCGATCAGCCTGGCCAGCGACTCCGTCATCGAGTTGAACGACTGTTCCAGGGCGGCCATCTGATCGCGCGTGCGCACTTGAATGCGGTGCGTGAGGTCGCCGCGATTGATGTGCTCCGTGGCGTCGTAGAGCTCAGCGACCGACTTGGTGATGCTTCGGGTGAGCCTCATGCCAATCACCAGCGCAATGAGCTCGATCAGGCCGAAGAAGATACCAATGCCCGTGAGCACGTCAATAAAAATCTTCGATTTCTCACCCAGTGTGGCAAACAACGCGGCATAGAGCATCGACGGCCGCGTGTCCACCAGCATGATGCCATCGAGGGTCTTGCCGGTTTGCCAGTCAATGGCGCCGAAGCGCGTGGCAAAAGGAAACTGGAAGTCAAGGCTGTTGGCCGCCGGCGGAACATGTCCCGCCTCCACCCGCCCGCCATCAGGAGACAGGCTCACCCTTGCGGGCGAATTCCCCCCAGCCTTAGTTGTAAAGGTCAGAGTGTCGGGCAAGTCAGCAGCGGGATGCATGGCTGCCGTCGCTGGGGGCAGCCGGCCCACCCTAGCAGAAGGCTGCGAAACCGGCGCGTTGCCGCCCAAGGTTTTGGGAGGCAATAGCGTAAGCGAGCCCAGTTGTGACGCGGCTCCGCGCAAAACTTCTGTCGTAAGCGGCACGTTGGAGATGACGGTGAAATGATGCGTTGCCTCGTCGAGCCGTTTCACGACGCGTAAATGCAGCCGCTTGCAGTCGAGCACCAGGCCGCTGAAGTTGCCTTTGATGTCAGAAGGCACCTTAATGGGTCGCGCCTCGATGCCCTGGCGCTCCGGAGGGACGATGAAGCCGCGCTCGCCTTCCCACACCGTCACGGTGCGCCGGCGAAAATTCTCTGCCGAAGCGCTGGCGATTTCAGAAGCCAGTTGCTCGCTCACGCTGCCGGTCTTGGCCATGGTACGAAGTTGCACCGCCAGCGAGGTATTCGCCGCTTCCAAGTGCTGCAGCTCCGATTGCAACTCGGACGAAGCGACGTAAGTGGCAAACTGTCCAGCGAAGAGGTAACCCGCGATCAGGGCCATTGCCACCAGCAAAATGATAGGAATGACGCCGATGAAAGTGTAGGTGACGATCAGCCGGTTGCGCAGCCGCCACATGAGCCGCCGCCGAACCCAGCGCAAGCCCATGAGGAGAGCGCAGACAATAAAGACAAACAGCAGAAAGCTGGTCCAGCCGCTGAGCATGGTGCCCGACGGGGATCGCGTGATCAGCCGCAGCAACTCAAGGATTAACGCGAGGCCGCCGAACCAGAGCGTCGTCTTCCCCAACTTGGTCTTGGGGCGGAGGACACGCCTCAGCCAGGCTTTCAATTCCATCGAGTCTGGGAGCTTGGGCGCCATAAGAACTAGCTGTCAGCCGTCAGTTGTCAGCCGTCAGCGAAATAAAGAGCGGTCTTGAGCTGACGGCTGATAGCTGAAGGCTGGCGGCTTCAAATCTCCGGATACAAATCGAAAAACGCTGCCACGCTGGTCCGCAGCTGCTTTTCGATGTCTTCTTTCGAACCCTCGACGATGTGCAGGGTCACGCGCGCCTCATTTCCGTTCTTCAGCTTCACCGTGCCATCGCCCACTTCTGCGATTTCCTCCGCGGGGAGAAGACGCATGCCGTACACCAATGTAAGCTTTGCCATGCTCACGATTCTAACCGTTTCGCAAACCAGCAGCACTTGTTAGAATCCGAGGGGCATACGGTTCGTTAAGTTCTGAGTTCCGAGCGTTTTGCCGTGCCGAGTGGGCTAGTTTGCATCTTCCGGCGCGAAAGAGAATCAAACCGACTTCTATGTCCGACAACGTACGCAACGTCGTCATCATTGGCTCCGGATGCTCGGGGCTGACCGCTGCTCTTTACGCCGCGCGCGCCAACCTCAGCCCACTGGTCATCGACGGCCACGAGCCCGGCGGTCAGCTCTCCATGACCACGCTGGTGGAGAATTTCCCCGGCTTCCCTGAGGGAATTCAGGGGCCGGAGCTCATCGACAACATGCGCAAGCAGGCGGCTCGTTTTGGCGCGGAATACAAAGGCGGCCACGTAGTGAAGCTGGATCTCAGCCGCAAGACAGCCGACGGCGCGAAAAAAGCGCTCGAGGTCAACCTCGGCCGCGAAACCTTGGTGACCCGAACTCTGATCATCGCCAGCGGCGCTTCGGCACGATGGCTCGACCTGCCCAGCGAGCAGGCGCTCATCGGCCACGGCGTTTCCTCGTGTGCCACCTGCGATGGATTTTTCTTTTCAGGCAAAGAGATTGTCGTGATCGGCGGCGGCGACTCAGCGATGGAGGAGGCGCTGTTCCTTACGCGCTTCGCCACCAAGGTCACCATCATTCACCGGCGCGGGGAATTCCGCGCCTCCAAGATTATGCTCGATCGCGCCCGCAAGCACGAGCAAATTCACTTCCTCACCGACACCGTCGTGGACGATGTTTATGACGTCAACAAGAAGGAAGTAACCGGACTTCGCCTGCGTAACGTGAAGACCGGCGAGCAGTGGGACTTCCCCACCAGCGCCATGTTTCTAGGCATCGGCCACACCCCCAATGCGAACTTCGTGGGCGACCAGCTTGCCCGTGACGGTGAGGGCTATCTCATACCCCAGAGCTACGTCTGCTCGCGCGTGCCCGGGGTCTTCATCAGCGGCGACGTTGCCGACCGTCGTTATCGCCAGGCGGTGACCGCCGCGGGCACCGGATGCATGGCTGCGCTTGAGGTGGAGAAATACCTGGAAGAGATCGGGAAGTAAGATTTCATCGTCAAGATGGAGGGGTAACCGTTGCTCAAATCCATCGCCGTCGTCGTCGGTAGCTACCTGCTCTCGATCGTTCTTGTCGTGGCAACGGACCCCTTGCTCTCGCGCCTGTTCCCGGGCGATTTCGTCCGAGGCCGTGTCCCGTCCGGCGCTGCTCTCATCACGAGCACGGCGCTTTTCGTCGTTGTCTCCATCCTTTGTGCCTGGCTCTGCGCCCGCTTTGCGCCCGGCCGCGTCGCCAAGCATGTGCTCTGGTTCTTTATCCTCGGGGAAGTGATGGGCATCGCTACGATTATTCCCAATTGGAGCAAGGGCTGGCCGCACTGGTATTGGTTATCCTGGCTACTTACCTGGCCGGTGAGCTGCTGGATTGGCCTGTTGCTTGCCAAGCGGCGGGCCGAAAACCCTTCTTGACCGAGGCAACAATGGGCCAGTACGGCATGGACAAACTACTAGCCGATACTCACTGCAAAATGCTCCCATTTGCGAGTCGAGCCACCGCAATTTCCTATCTAACAAAAACACGATGGACCAAAGTAATGGGGGAGAGGCTTATCCGAGATGGTGAAACCCACGCTGCTGACTGTTGATGACGATCCCAACGTCTTGAAGGCGATTGAGAGAGACCTGCGCGCTCACTACGGAGAGAAATACCGTGTACTTCGCGCCGACTCTGGGGATGCAGGGCTGGAACTTCTTCGCGAGCTCAGGGTACGAAACGAAGCCGTTGCACTCCTGCTGGCCGATCAGCGCATGCCACAGATGGACGGTATTGGCTTTCTGAGCGAAGCCAGGAAAGTTTACCCCGATGCCAAGCGGGCTTTGCTGACCGCCTACGCTGACACCAGCGCCGCCATCAACGCCATCAATGAAGTCAAGGTTCATTATTTCTTTCTGAAGCCCTGGGACCCGCCCAGCGAGCATCTGTATCCGGTCATTGACGATTTGCTGGAGGATTGGACGGCGTCATATCGCCCACCTTATGAAGGAATTCGCGTTTTGGGTACGCGCTGGTCTGCTGGCGCCTACGAGGTGCGCGATTTTCTGGCTCGGAATCACGTGCCCTACCAATGGATCGATGTTGAGCTTTCCGCCGACGATCCGGAGGTCAAGCAGCTTATTGCTTCCATCGGCGACGACGTCGCGCATTTGCCTCTGACGCTGTTCCCGGATGGAACCCGCATGTTCCAGTCGAGTCCCGCGGAACTAGCGAAGAAAATTGGTCTGAGAACGCGTGCCGAAACCGAATTCTATGACTTCGCCATCGTCGGCGGAGGGCCGGGCGGGCTGGCGGCTGCGGTATATGGCGCGTCCGAGGGATTGAAAACGGTAATGATCGATCGCGAGGCGCCCGGAGGGCAGGCGGGCCTGAGCTCTCGCATCGAGAACTACCTGGGATTTCCGTCTGGCCTGAGCGGCGCCGATCTGGCGCGCCGAGCAGTAATGCAGGCGCAACGGTTCGGAGTGGAGATTATCGCGCCGCAGGAAGTGGTGGAACTTCGCTCTGAGGGTCCCTACCGCATTTTGAAGCTGGCCGATGGCAGCGAGATTTCCTGCCATACCGTGCTGATCGCCACCGGAGTCCAATGGCGCAGGCTGGAGGTCCCTGGTGTGGACCGCCTGCAGGGCGCCGGCGTCTATTACGGCGGCGGCAGTCAGGAGGCGATTTCCTACAAAGGCGAAATTGTGTATATCGTGGGCGGCGCCAACTCAGCCGGGCAGGCCGCACTGAACTTCGCGCAGTATGCGGAAAAAGTCGTGATGCTGGTTCGCGGCGACTCGCTCTCGGCGACCATGTCCCGCTACCTCATTGACCAGATCGAGAGGACCCCTAACGTTCAACTGTGGACCCACGCTGCCGTGATTGAGGTTCACGGAGAGACGCATCTGGAAGAGATCTCGGTGCATTGCTCCGACACCAACACCGTGGAACGAGTCCCGGCCAGCGCGATGTTCATCTACATCGGTGCGCTGCCGCAAACAGACTGGCTGCAGAACACGCTGGAGCGCGATGAGCTGGGCTTCCTTCTGGCGGGCCCGTATCTCCGCAAGGACGGTAAGCGTCCGGAAGGATGGACGCTGGATCGCGAACCCTTCCTGTTCGAGAGCAACATTCCCGGTGTCTTCGTGGTGGGCGACGTTCGACACGGTTCTATCAAGCGGGTCGCCTCGGCGGTCGGCGAGGGCGCAGTTGCGGTGCAGTTCGTTCACCGTTATATGGCGAAGGTGTAGCCCATGGCAAAGGTTTCCAAAGACGAGCTTCGCACTGTCAGTGTCTTCCATGATCTTCCGGACGAACAGCTCGACTGGTTTCTCGAGCATGCCACGGAGTTGCGTTTAGCACCCGGCGAAATCTACATTCGTGCCGGCGAACCTGCCGACCGGATGATGGTGGTGCTCGAAGGAGAATTGCAAATCCGAATCGAAGGATCAAACGAAAACGTATTCCCTGTATCCGCAGGGGCCGTGACCGGTTTATTACCGTTTTCGCGGATGACGGTTTTCCCCGGCACTGGCAGGGCCGTCCAGCCTTCGCGGGTTCTCACCTTTCCCGGTGCGCTCTTTGACGAACTGTTGAGCCACATGCCGGAGCTGGGTCGGCGGCTGGTGGCCACCATGGTTGATCGCACGCGCGAAGTCACGCGGAGAGAACAGCAGCGCGATCGTCTGGCGGCCTTGGGCAAGCTTTCCGCGGGTCTGGCGCACGAGTTGAACAACCCCGCGGCTGCGGCACGGCGCACCGCCCAACAATTGCGGAGTACTGTAGGGGAATTTCGCGAGTCGGTCAGCCAGATGGAGGGAATCCAGCTTACGGAAGGCGAGCGATCGGCCATCGAAACGTTCGAGAAGTCCTGTTGCACAGAGCAGCCGGAAACCGACGTGCTGAAAGCCAGTGAGGCGCAAGACAAGATCGAAGCGATTCTGCATCAGCATGGAATCCAGGATGGATGGCAGTACGCCTCGTCGCTGGTGGAATCTGGCGTCCAGCCCGAACCGCTCAACCTCATGCTGGACGGCGTGCGGCGCGACGTCGCTGAACCTGCTCTGAAGCGCGTATCGGCGCTGGTGGAGATCGACGACCTTCTGGCGGAGCTGGATAACAGTACTGCCAAGATCTCCGATCTGGTGCGTGCCATAAAAGAATACTCCTATATGGACCAGGCCCCGGTGCAGGACGTTGATCTGACCAAGGGCCTGGAGAATACCCTGACCATCATGGCCCACAAACTGAGAAAAGGTGTGACCATCAAGCGCGACTATCATCCCACGCCGCTGCTGGTGAACTCCTATGGTAGCGAGCTGAACCAGGTGTGGACCAACATCATCGACAACGCCATCGATGCCATGCACGGGAACGGTGAATTGCGGATCAGAACGTTTCCCGAGGGCGATTGCGCCGTAGTTGAGATTGGAGACTCGGGACCCGGTATCCCGCCGGACATCCAGTCACGCATCTTCGAGCCGTTCTTCACAACCAAAGGAGTGGGAGAGGGAACCGGGCTGGGGCTGGATACGACGCTCCGCATCGTGCGCAAGCACCGTGGGTCAATCAACGTGGAGTCGACTCCGGGCGATACCCGCTTTCAAGTTCGCTTGCCGGTAGCCGGCGTTGGACTTCACGACTGACTGGTCCTGGCCCAAGGAAGAAGTTTTGGGTCCACCTGCCGTGCGGCGAGGGCGTATTTTCAATAACTTACAGCGCAGCGCAGGTGCGAGGATGGGTGGTCGCGCCCGCGTAAGTAAGCTTGGTGCTTTCCCATTTCGGGATTTTCCACAGATTTATTTTCAAAAACCTGTAACGCCGTTGCGCCCAAAAGCGTTTCTTTGTGTGACCCACCTGTTGGTAAGCTGTGGGGCGTCCCTGGCTCAGTAGGGACACGATAGAATGGGGCAGCATTATCAAGTAAGACTTGCCCGCGATGTCCCCTACTCCGCCTGACGACTTCTCCAACGCCAACGAAGCTGCTGAGTTCATCCTGACAAGAACAACGCTTCGTCCCCGCATTGGACTGGTGTTGGGTTCAGGCCTTGGGGGCTTTGCTGATGACCTTGACGACGCCACTGGCATCTCCTACGCCGAGATTCCACGCTTTCCCCAAAGCACCGCGATCGGCCATTCCAGCAGGCTTGTCGTAGGCAAGTTGAAAGACATTCCGCTGGCGGTGATGCAGGGTCGAGTACACCTGTACGAAGGCTATTCGCCGAGGGAGGTAGCCTTCCCTGTGCGTGTCTTCGCCAGGATGGGTATTACCGCTGTCGTACTTACCAATGCCGCTGGAGGTATCAATCCCGAATATGCTCGGGGTTCGCTGGTGGTACTCCGAGATCACATTAACCTCCAAGGTAGCAACCCCTTAGTCGGAGCCAATGACGAGCGCATTGGCATTCGCTTTCCCGACATGACGGATGCCTATACTCCTGCCTTTCGCCGATTTGCCCTGGAGGAGACAGAGCAGCTTGGCAGCATCTACGAAGGCATCTACGCTGCCATGCTCGGCCCCAGCTTCGAGACGTCGGCAGAGATACGCTTCCTGCGTACCATTGGCGCTGATGTTGTTGGCATGTCCACTGTCCCTGAGGTGATTGCTGCTCGCCACGCCGGTCTTGACGTCCTCGCCGTCTCCTGCGTCACTAACATGGCCGCTGGTATCACTGGCGAGAGGATTACCCACCAGGAAGTTTTAGAGACTGGGAAACTCGTACGCGGCAAGTTTCTCTCGCTGTTGCGTGCAGTGATACCCAAGATAGAGCGTTATCTAAACGAGCGCGCAACCCGGCATTAGCCTTCCCGTGGTATTGCTGCTGCGGGGCGTAAGCTAAACTATCCTGCTCATGGCTGTTGAGACTTACCTCATTGGCATTGCCGGGCCTTCCGGTTCGGGAAAGAGCTTTCTGGCCAAGCACCTCAAGAGCATACTGAAGGCTGAGGTACTCGGTCTCGATCGCTATTACCGAGACCTTTCCCACCTGCCTCTTGAGCAACGGGCAGGGATGAACTTCGATGCTCCTGATGCTCTGGAGCATGAGTTGCTCATCGCCCAAGCTGCACAGTTACGACATGGGGAAACGGTGCCGCTTCCGGTGTACGACTTCATCACTCACACCCGGACTTCGAAGACGGAGACTCTCAAGCCATCGGAGATCATCATCGTGGAGGGGTTGTTTACATTGCATTGGCCCGGCCTCCGTGAGTTACTCGGCACCAAGGTCTACGTGGACCTGCACGACGAACTTTGTCTGGAGCGCCGTAAATCCCGCGACATACGCGAGCGCGGCCGCACAGTGGAGTCCGTGGTGGAGCAATACGAGACAACGGTTGCTCCTATGGCGAAGTGCTATGTACGGCCCAGCATTGCTTACGCCGACGTTGTGGTTAGCGGTACGGAGCACATCGAGGACGGAGTGGCGCGGGTGGTTGACCATTACCGGCGGAGGAAACGCCAATGACTTACCGCATCGCGTTCGTGCTGCTAATGGCGTCCGCTGCGCTGACTGCTGCGGCGCAATCGCCGGCGCAGCAGAAAGAAGTCTCGCTGCCGACGAGCAAAACCCTGCACATCCCCGCGCCCGGCAACCCGCAGCGCACCAACAGCTTTCCCACGGCAATCGCGTTAAGTCCCGATGGAAAATATCTCGCCATTCTGAACAACGGCTACGGCAGTGCCGAGTCCAAGTTTCAGCAGTCCATCGCCTTGCTCGATCTGACAACCAATCAGGTGCATGACTTTCCTGACCCGCGCCTCGCTCTGAGTGCCAAGCAGACTTACTTTCTCGGCTTGGCCTGGAGCAGTGATGGCACGGAGCTCTACGCCTCGATGGCTTCGTTGACCGATCCCCAGGGCAAGAACCCGGGCGACACCGGAAATGGAATTGCTGTTTACCAAGTGCGGATCGGGACGCTGACCCCAGAGCGTTTCTTGAAGCTTCCGATAGTGAAGCTACCGAAAGGGAAGCGATTCACCTATCTCGCCAAGTATGTCGCGCACGGCCATGCAATTCCGTATCCCGCAGGTCTGGCGGTTGTAAAGAGCGCCGATGGCGATGAGTTACTTATCGCCGAAAACCTTGCCGACGATGCCGTGCTGATGAATGCGCGCTCGGGAA
>JBKQKT010000639.1:0-3793 GCA_052147365.1 Candidatus Korobacteraceae bacterium
GCGGTGGCGAACATCAAGGCCACGGTGTTCATGTCCTTGGGTTGCACCTTGCCCGCCGGGATGCGCAGATGCGTGATGTCTTCGAGCTTGATCAGCAAATCGACCAGCGCCATCGAATCGATCAGTCCTGATGACACCAGCGGGGTGTTCTCGTCAATCTGCAGGCCAGGTTTCCGGATGAGTTTCACGACCTGGTCAATCATCTGTTGTGCTTCAGCGGTCACGCTTTTTTTCTCCTAGGTCTCGACTGCCAACTCCGGGTGCTCTTTGAGCAACTTTTCGCGAGTAGTGGAGCGCGCCGCTTTTCCGGCTGTGCTCTTCACAATCCACTTCGGCGGCTTGAGGAATATACTGCGCACCGCGACTCCCATACTGGCGACAACGGTGCTGCGGATTTCGCGCTCGATCTCGTCGGCCTGCTGCAGCAACTCTTCCTTTTCCACCTCAGCGACGACCACGATGTCCTCGGTGCCGAGATCGGGATTAAACACGCCCAGCGCGATGGCTCGCCCATCGTGGATCGCCGCATGGCTGGAGACAATCTCTTCTATGTCCTGAGGATAGATGTTCTCGCCGCCGATGATAAGCAGATCTTTCTTGCGGCCCACAACATAAAGTTCGTCATCGAGATAGAAGCCGAGGTCGCCTGTGTAATACCAGCCGTCACGAATCGCCTTCTCAGTGAGATCAGGACGGTTATAGTAGCCCTGGAATAGTGAATCGCTTTGGATGGCAATCTCTCCGACATAGCCGCTCTTCAGCACCTCACCCGAATCGGAGACAATCTGCACACGATTGTCGGGCAGCAGTTCGCCTGACGAAGTGAAAGAAACGGAACCTGGGCTTCCTTCCGGAACCGGCGCGATGAAATGCTCGGCGCGGAAGCGCTGTCCGTCGGCCCAGATTACCTCAGGCCCCAACTTGCCACGAATGCCTGACTGCGTCACTGCGAAGACGTTCTCTGCCATCGCATAAGAGGCCTGCAGCGCCGACCTGCTGAGCCCGCAGGGCGCGAACGCTGTGTAGAACTCGTTCATGCTCGAAGCTCTCACCGGCTCAGAACAGTTGATCAATGCTCGCGCTGACGACAGGTCGTAATTCGGCCACCGCTCTTTGGGGGTGCGCCGGGGAACAAACTGAAAGGTGAAATTTGGCAGCCATGCCATCGAGCATTTGTAATCGGTGAAGATTTGCAACATGGTGTCGGGATGCATCACCCAGTCAAGAGGCGACTGCATCACGACGTGCAGATGGCACACCATCGGCAGGATGAAGCAGGCGATCAGCCCCATGTCGTGATAGAGCGGCAGCCAACTGTAAACGATATCTCTCTCGTCAATGCTCAATACTGCGGAGAGGTGCTCCAGGTGCCGCAGTACAGCGGCATGCGTCAACGCCACACCCTTCTGTAATCCGGTGGTTCCCGCAGAATGCTGGATGAACGCCAGTGACTCCGGCCCGTTACCGGGTTCAGCCAAATCGGCCCCGCCGCCGGAGACGCCGGCCTCTGCAGCACGAAGCAACCGTGCATCGCCCAAACTCACATGACCCAGCAAGTCATCGGGAAAGTCACTGTCGATGACTACGACCTTCGCATGGAGGTTCGCGGTCACCCCCGCCAATCCAAAACGATACTTCGAGGGCTCGACCTTGAAGTTGGGATAAGCCAGAATGGCCGGAACAGCGCCGAGAAGCATGGCGCCAACGAAAGTTGCCATCAGGGGAATGCCTTGCGGCATGATCAGCACAACGCGATCGCCGGGAGCAACGCCATTGTCTTTAAGCAGGACAGCTTGGGTTTGTGCCATCCGGCGAAATGCACCGAAGGTCGCGGTTTCCTGCTCGTCTTCGTCGATCCAGGCGGTTACAAACGGCTTGTCGGCAGCGGCAGACAGCAAGGCGTCAACCAGCGTTCGATATTTCGTTGTAACCGGCAATTTCGCTTCAGCTTCCTTCCGAGTGCGTCCCGCGAATGTCTTCCTCCCGCGAGTGCAATCCAGCATTGTAATTGCTTCGCCACCTGAGCACCTTGCTGACGTCACGGTTTAGCTATCAAAGCTTAGAGGCTTTCAGTTGGACGTCTTTCCCATCGCAGAGCGCCGCATAATTGCGACCGCAAAGCTATGGCGGTTCGTCCTGAACAAGACAATGGAGTTAGGCTGGAGCGTATCCAGGGTAATCTCCAACGATTACCTTCGTTTCTATTCATAGTTTTTTTACTAACGGAAATCGCGTCCCAAGTGATATCCTCCGTCAATCGCTTTCGCAACCAGGATTACCTCGCTGGGACTCCGACAGGATAAAGGGCTCTACATGCGTAGCTTCGCAGTAAGGGTAGTGATTTTCTGTGTCTGCGTTCTGATTTGCTTATGCTTCACCCCGCCGGTGTCCGCCTCGGGCACCTTCACGGTGTCGGTGACGCCGTCGTCTCTTTCCATTCCGCAAGGGCAGCAGGAAACGGCTACCGTCACGACCACCGTGAGCGGTGGCTTTAATAGCAGCATTGCACTCTCGGCATCCGGCGCGCCTCCCGGAGTGGTCGTGACTTTCAATCCGAGCACAATTGGAGCGCCTGGCGCCGGCATCTCCACCATGACCGTGTCAACGCTGCACCTGGTGCTGGTAGGCAACTACACCATCACCGTCAACGCTGTGGGTGGGGGAATCAAGCAGACCGCTACCTTGGCACTCAGCATCACCGCACAGGGAAAACCTGACTTCTCGCTTTCGGCCTCACCCACGCTGCTGAGTATTGTGCAGGGTACGCAGGGGAATTCCACGATCACCACGGCCGTGAGTAACGGTTTCAACAGCAGCATCAACCTGTCGGCTACCGGCATGCCGTCGGGAATTAGCGTGAACTTTAACCCCAGCACCATTCCGGCACCGGGTGCAGGCAGCTCGACCATGACCATCACCGTCAGCAGCAACACCCCAGCCGGTACATATCCCATTACGGTGACGGGCAATGGCGGAGGGATCCAGCAGAACGCTGCCGTCACGGTCATGGTGGCATCGTTCACGATCTCAGCTTCACCGACATCCCTCACGGTTGCACAAGGCAATCAGGGAACATCACAGATAACCACTACCATCAGCGGCGGCTTCAACTACGCGATAAACCTCTCGGCTTCCGGCTTTCCTGCGGGAACAACGGCGACCTTTAACCCAACGACGATTCCGGCGCCTGGCTCCGGCAATTCGACGATGACTTTCACGGTCGGCAACAACACGTCCCCAGGTACCTATCCCATCACAGTCACCGGCAGCGGCGGCGGACTCTTGCAGTCGGTTACGATCACGCTGACGGTCACGGGCTCCGGAGGGTTCACCCTCAGCGCAACGCCGCCCTCGCTGACCTTACCGCCAAATGGCCGCGGGTACGGGGCGGTCTATACTCGAACCAACGGCTTCAATAACTCCATCAGTCTCGCGGTTTCCGGTGTTCCGTTCGGCGTGACGATCAGCCTCAACCCGCCGACGATTCCCGCTCCTGGTGTTGGCAACTCAACTGTGAACATCTCGGTGTTTTTCCAGGCTCGGCCAGGTATCTATCCCATTACATTCACGGCCACTGGTGGCGGGATCAAGCAGACGGCCACGATGACTCTTACGGTCACCAATGGGCAGCCCAACTATATGCTTTCTGCGGCACCTGCTTCGCTAAGCATTGTGCAAGGTCAGCAGACATCTTCCTCGATCAACAGCACTCTCAGCGGCAACTTCAACAGTGCCATCAGCCTTTCGGCCTCAGGCATGCCTACGGGTGTAACCGCAAGCTTCGCGCCGGGTA
>JBKQKT010000640.1:0-4238 GCA_052147365.1 Candidatus Korobacteraceae bacterium
CGTATCAACTGGCCGTGGTCGCCGACGATGCCGCAATGCAAATCACCGAGGTAGTACGTGGCGCCGATCTAGTGAAATCGACGGCTCTGCAACTACTCCTGATTCGCGCGCTGGGGCTGCCCGGTCCCGCCTACTACCATTGCGACCTGGTATGCGATGAGGTTGGTGTGCGGCTGGCCTAGCGGCATGACGCCGTCAGCTTGCGCCGACTGCGCGAGCAGGGAAACGATCCGCGAGCCGTGCTGGACAGGTGCAATACACTTGGTTTGCACAATGGGTCGGAAATCGGTATCGTTCGCGCATAGCATCAGGGGGACACGATGCGACTAAACTGGCCCGCCATCCTGGTGGCGGCGATCGTGCACTGGTTGTTAGGTGCGGTGTGGTTCACGGTGTTTTCCAGTGCGTGGACATCCGGCCTTCGTATGGCGCCTGACGAATTGCAGACATATAGGGCCCATCCGAATTTCTGGCCGTACCTAATCGCACTGCTTTGCAATTTCCTGCTAGCTTACGCCATTGCCAGGCTGCTGGGCGGGTCGGAGTCGCAGGGCCTTTTCCATGGATTTCGTGTGGGCATTCTTATGGGTATGGCGGTCGCGGTAGCCATGGC
Organism: Candidatus Korobacteraceae bacterium; assembly: GCA_052147365.1. GTDB lineage: Bacteria > Acidobacteriota > Terriglobia > Terriglobales > Acidobacteriaceae > Bog-257. The sequence continues at coordinate 614 of JBKQKT010000640.1, forward strand.
GACCGAACTGGTGTTTGAGGTGCGCCCCCTTTCCTTTATTGTGATCGCGGCGGGCTATCCGCTGGTGGGCTGTATTCTGATGGGAATCATTCTTGGCGCCTGGAAGCCAAAGAAACTGGTCGCCCCGGGTGGGGCGACAACGGAGGCTTCATGAAGATTGAAGGCAGGATTGTGCCTGGTTACCTGAAAGCTTTGAATGGACTGGAACAGCTACCTGGTCCTAATGGCGAGCGCTCCATCGAACTGTTTCGCCACGGCACGCTGACCGTGAAGTTGTATGCCCCACGAGACCACGATGGCCAGCATCCTCACACGCGCGATGAGATCTATGTCATCACAACTGGAACAGGGCGTTTTACTTGCGAGGGTAGAGAAGTAGCGGTTGGGCCCGGAGACGTTTTGTTCGTCGCGGCCGGCGAGCACCATCGGTTCATGGACTTCACCGACGACTTCGCGACGTGGGTGTTTTTCTACGGTCCCGAAGGCGGAGAATCAAATCCTTAAGAGTTGAACCTCGACGTCTTGGGAGCGCGAAGATGCATCTAAGTGTTTTCGATAGCTGGCCGGATTCCGGAAGCTGACGGAAGCGATGCGGAGCAGGCGCTACTCGATGCCCGTACATTTTCTGCCTAAGAAGGGGACATTATCATTTTGCTTTTTGTAAAAGAAACATCATGCGCGAACGACAATCCAGGGCATTCGCAGTTGACGTGTGCCTCCCGCGCGCATATTATTCCCGTTTCGCACACCTTGATTTTCCGCTTAGAGGCGTGTCGCCTCAGCGGGGATCGTCGGTAGGGTAAGCACCATGGAGAAAAAGAAGCTCGAGGTCTTCAAGAAGCGCCTGGAGGACCGCCAGCGGGAACTGCGGTACGCCATGAATCGCACCGCCCAAGACGGCCGGGACGCTGATCTGGAGTCGGCCCAGGACATCGCTGACCGGGCGGCCAACTCCTACAACAAGGAATTTCTGTTTTCGCAGAGCAATAACGACCGCCAGCTCTTGCAGATGGTGGACAGCGCTCTGACCCGCATACGTGAAGGCACCTTCGGCCAGTGTATCTCCTGCGGAGAGGAGATCAATGCCAAGCGACTGGAGGCGGTGCCCTGGACGCGGCATTGCATCGAATGCCAGGAGAAGCTGGAAAAAGGGATGCTGGAGCACAGCAGCACCTAGCGTCGTAGATCGCGGCCCCCCGAACTGCTAAGCCACGCCTTCGAGGGTCGCTTTCTGCTGACGCCGTGAACGGACTACTTTTTCTTTTTCCCGCCTAGCAATTGATTCAGGGCATCGTTCAAGGGATTAGCCTGCTGATTTTGCTGCTGTTGCTGTGCTGGCTGGGCGCCCTGCTGCTGCTGGCCATGTTGCTGCTGGCCTCCAAGCAAGCCACCGACGATGCCGCCCAGGTCGTTTCCGCCCTTGCTGTTCAAAAGGCCGCCCGCCGTGGGCAACAGGTTCTTCAGCTTCATCTGTGCGATCTGCTCGATGTCGGGAGCAACAACGGGATGGTTCATATTTCCGGTGACGAGAACGGGGAACACCAGCTCACCGTTCTTGTTGGCAAGCGCCGTGTTGAGGTAGCCGCCTATGCCGCTTCCGCCGACCGAATCACTGAACCCTTTATTCAGTACCGCAGTGACGTGCAGGTTGAGGTCCTGGCTCACCAAATTGATGGTTCCGGTTCCCGCCATCGTTCCAACATCCAGCGCAGCTTTGAGATCGTTCGTCTGCGCCATCCCGTTATGCAGGTTAAAGGTGCCCGTCATCTGCGAGATGGCGGTGTAGCCCTTGTTCTCGGTGCCAGCGCCACCGAACTTGCCAATCTTCGACAGGTCGTGCACCAGATCGAACTTCGTCATCTTGCCATTTGTCAGGTTGAGTCCAAGGGTTCCGTTCAAAGTCTGGACAATGTCTCCTGAAGGAGGAGTCGCGAAGGTTACGTTAGGCGTACCAGAAAGCGTCCCGTAAACCGTGTCCTTCACCGACGAAATGGAAGATAACATCTTGTTGGCATCCACACCGCTGAGCTTGGCATTCACGGCATACGTCGTTGTTGCCGGCCGCGTGTCAATGGTTATGCTGCCAGCTGCCTGCCCGCCAAAGATTTGCGTGGTCAGCGGATTGAGCTGAATCACGCCGTGGTTAAGCTGCACGTTGGAGTGAACGTTGGTCAGTTCTGTTTGCTGGTAGAGGATGCTGCCAACGGCGACGGAACCGGTACCGGTTGCGGCCTGCAGCAGGCTGGGTTGCGATGGCGCCGGCGTTGCGTTGGCGCTGGGAATCAGGCTCCAGGACGCGTCAGCTTTCTTCTTGGCCAGAGCTTTCTGCTCGGAGCCGCCGGCAATCTGTTGCAGTTCGGTAACGTTGATTTTGTCAGCAGTCAGAGCGAAGGTCAGCCTGGGCGCCTGAAAGTTCGCGATGCTCAGGCTGCCGCTCGCATTGGTCGAGCCCAGCGACGCCGCCAGGTTCGTCAGGTTCACCGAATTCTGGGTGAACTGCATGTTCGCGTTGCGAACATGCAACGGCTGGGTAAGCGACGGCAGCTTCAGCGAAGCATTCTGTAACGCACCTGTGCCGCTGAAATTCATGGCATCGGTGTTCTTGATGGGCCCCATCGCATGAAGATCGAGAGTGACGCTGCCACTGCCGCTTATCCCTTCCGCTGCACTCACGCCGTACGCTTTGGCAATGCCCAGGAGCTCATCCACCTTGCCGTTGATGGTCTTGACGGTCGCGTTTATGTTGGGCGCATTTCCAGTGTATTGCGACAGCGTAATTTGCGCAGCCACGCTGGTGGCGCCAGATGTTGCGATGAAGTTGTTCGACTGAATCTGCTGTGGCGTCATGGCCAGATCGATCGCAGGCACACGCACCGGCTGCGGAATGTCGCTGCCGGTCACCTCGAGGTTACGTCCGTTAACGTTGCCGTTAAGCGCGAGCTGGTCGGCCGGTCCCTGGGCGTGCACCTCAGCGGAGATCTGCCCAGCGATTTTGGTATTGGGACTAAAGGCCACTCCGAATACCGCTGCAAGTCGCGCCACTTCCTGGATTGAAGCATTCGATGTGCTCACATTCATGTCCACGACCGATGTGCTGGTATGGGAGTTGATTGTTCCACTGACCGACAGGGGGGTTGATCCAAGCTTGAGTGATCCTTTCTTAATCTGCAGCAAATCGTTCGCGAGCTCATCTGTGAGATCGAAGTCGGCAGCGATGGGATAGCCTACTTCCACTCCACGAATCACGGCCTTGTCGAGCTTCAACGAACCATTGGCGGCCAGCTTGCCGCTTGTGTTGGACAGCTCGGTCGAGCCGGAAATTATTGCATCAGTACCTTGCAGTGCAGCGGCGTTTAGGAACTTCTGCAATCCCGAGAGCGCGACTTCTTTGAGCTTGACGCTTCCTTTGAAGGGGGTCTTGACAATGTCGGCGTTGTTGACGGGCCCGCCATCTCCCGTCAGTTGCAAGGTTTGCAAACCGCTGCCCGGTAGGTGGGTCGTAGCGTCGATCGAGAAAGGCTTACCCGGTGCGTAATCTTTGAGGGTCAGATCGATGTGGTCGTAAACAGCACGGGGTTGATGCTTCAAATCATCAGTAATTGCAATCTGGCCGTCAGCGATTTGC
>JBKQKT010000641.1:0-5795 GCA_052147365.1 Candidatus Korobacteraceae bacterium
TTACGGAGACAACTTCAAGATCGAGTGTCCCACCGGCTCGGGCAAATTGATGAACTTGTTCGAAGTCGCCCACGAAATCGCCAATCGTCTGGAACGGATCTTCCTGCGGGATAAATCCGGCAGGCGGCCGGTGTACGGGGGCACGGAGAAATTCCAGACCGATCCGCTGTGGAAGGACAACATTCTCTTCTACGAATACTTCCACGGCGACAACGGCGCGGGTTTAGGGGCCAGCCACCAGACTGGATGGACCGGAATCGTCGCGAAGTTGATCGAACTTTTCGGCCATATCGATCCGCATCAGCTTCTGGACGCCGGCAAAGGAGGCGGCTTCGTGAAGGGCGAACCGAAGAGCTAGTAATCGTCGTCTGGATCTAATTGAAATCGACGATGGTTCTGGGACGCCTTGCCAGGATCACTTCGCCGCGATGGCGAATCAGTTCGGCCGGTGTCTGCCGCCCAAGGAAGAGTAGCGGGCTGGCAGTAAATCCATAGCTACCGGATTTCAAGACACCGATGAGGTCTCCGATCTCAGGCCTCGCTAGCTCCACATCAATTCCCAAGAGGTCAGTCGGATTGCAGGACGGCCCCGCGATGCTGCACTTTATCGCCGGCGCGTCCGGCCGGGAGAGGTTCCGTTGCAGGAAGTTGGCACGAAACGCGGCGCCGAAGCTGCCCGCAGCCGCGAGATGGTGATGCAAGCCGCCATCCACCATGAAGAAGGTCTTGCCCCGCGACTCCTTGCTGCTGATGACTCGCGAGACATAAATCCCTGCGTCGGCTGTCAGGAAGCGCCCCAGTTCGAAGACGACTCTTCGCTTCACCGGTGAGGCGGCATGAAATTGACGCAGAATTGGCGTCAGTTCCGTGCCCAGAGCGTTTAAGTCCAGCTCGCGTTCCTCAGTGTGAGAAGCGCCGAATCCACCGCCCAGGTTGATGACCTCGCAGACTAACCCCGTGCGCGCCTCAATCTGGCACGCGATTGACAGGCAGTTCTGCACTCCTGCCACAATGCCTGCCGACTCAAAACATTGGCTGCCAGCATAGATGTGAATGCCGCGAAAATCCAAGGTGTTTGCGTTGGCGAGAACCCGTTCGAACAGAGTGCCAAGCTCCTCTTCATCCACTCCGAACTGCGCGGCCTTGCCGCCCATCTTCATGCCGAACGAGCGGTTAAGAAACTGCGGATTCACGCGCACCACGATGTTGGCTTTTTGGCCGAGCTGCGCCGAAATCCTGACACATTCCATCAACTCGCGCGGTGACTCGATGCTGATGCATCCAACGCCGCGTTGAATGGACTCGGTCAGCTCGCTGGTGGTCTTGGCAGGTCCGGCAAAACTGATCTTCCCCGTATCGTAGCCAGCTAAACAAGCCTGTTCCAGCTCGCCGAGTGACGAGATATCGAGACCGTCGGCCGAGGTCCGCAATATTCGCAAGAGCTCCAGATTCGGGTTCGCTTTAACCGCGTAATAAACCTCAACCAGTCCATCAAGGGAATCTCGTACTGAATTGATTCTCCTGATGATGTCGTCGGCGTCGTACAGAAAATAGGGCGTGCCGTAGCGATCGGCAAGAGCATGAAACTCCGCCAACGAGGTTTGGTGCCAACCATTTGTCTGATGCAGATCCATGGCGTGCGGGGAATTGGTCATTGGTTGGCTGTAGCAGCGATTGCGTGCTCTGACCAGGCGATTCCTTCCACCCAGACCTGATAGCGCCGGTCGATGAGAACGACCGGGTTGCTGCTGCGCGTGGACACGAGCATCTCCATCACGCGCGCGACCACGTCTTCGGAAAGCAACTGTGCGCCGCCGCCGGTGAGGATTACCTGCGCGATTTTCGCGAGATCGGCGCTCGGCAGCCCGGGTCCGCGACCGTGGGCAAAACGATCGAGCGCGAGAAACAAACAACCGTACGCCAGTAACTCCGGAGAAGGCTGGTATTCGCCTTCTCGAAAAAGCCTGTACGTCTCGGTCACGTCTCCGGACAAAACCTGGCCGAGGAACTCGTAGAGCCTCGGGTGGCTCCGCAATTGAAGCAGCAGGCTGTCACGCGAAGCCACGATTCCCAGATCCGTAAACACGTACCGGGAGACGGAACATCCCGCTGATGACGGCTTGGTCTCACTGTCGTCGCGAACAATCTCCACCGTGTAATGAAGGTCGGTCGTAGCCCCGCCGACGTCGAGAAGCACACAGGGAGCAATGACGCCAATGCTCGACCGATTAAGCACGGCGCGCTGGAAGCCGAGGTTTACCACCTCCGGAGTCGGCCTCACTCCGCTGGAAAGATTGCTCCTGAGTTCGCTTACGCCCTCCTTGTAAACCAGATCGTCGAGGTACGCCCGGCGAACGACTTCAAACACCGAATTGGTACGGCTCACCAGTTCTCCTGCAAGCGGATTGGGGACGACTTTCGCTTGAGGGAAGCGATGGCAAAACAAGTCGGCAAGATGCCGATTGCCTGCGAAAAGCAGCGTTCCATATCGGTAACTCCCGGCGTCGAATTGTTTCAGCCGTTGCTCCAGTGGCCCTGCATCGTCACAGTCGATACCGCCTCCCACCAGCAACAGATCAACGTAACCCAGGTTGCTGCCATCTTTTTCATCGAGATCGCGCACAAAGATCGGGTTGGCGCCGGCCAATAGCACCTGATCGCGAAGTGCCGCGCCGCTGAAGCGCTTGGTGAGGCACGCGATCCCAACCCGCAGACCACCGTTTGCCGAAGAGCAGACGAGAACATCCGGTCGGTCGGGAGAGATATCGAAGGAACGGAGCAGGCCTTCTACCTGCCTGGCAATGCCGGCTTCGAAGTCGCGGGGATAAAACTCCTGAGAGATCAGGTTGCCGCCGTCTTCCACATGTGCGATTTTGACAACCGTGGATCCGATGTCAACGGCGACACGAGCAGCGGCCGGATGGTTGTTCGCCTCCAAGGTCACACCATTAGCCTTATGTCGTTTAGCATCTGACGGTAGGTCTTATCTTCGCGGTCTTCCCGGGATTCCAGCAACTCCCTCTCCAGCCGCGCATCCTCGCTTGAAATAGGCACGTTGGCAGCATTGGCGATGCGGACCGAACCGTTGCCATCACGCACGGAGAGCAGTTTGTTTGCATTGTCCGCGTGAGGTGAAAAGGGCACATCCAGTAAGCCCATTTGGAAAGCCCGGTAAACACTCTCCCAGAAGGCGCTGCCGGGGAGGTTGAAAACCGCCTCCAGGATGCTCTCTGCTTCCGAGCGAATCAGCGCTGTCTCGCTTTCAATCATGGGCGAGGTAACTGCCTTGGCCGACCGGAAAGTGCGCAGCACGTAGCGAACGCTGTCGCAGGCTTCCGCGTTAATTTCAGCACGCGGCACGCCGAACGCCTCATCGATCGTCTTGACCACAATTTTGTCCGCGGAAATTATGCTGGAAATGGCGGCCGAGCACGCGATGAGGGCCGCCGCCCGTTCGCGCTGTACGGGAAACTGGCCCATCCACTGATGGTACACAAGATAGGTTTGCACCGCCGCAAACCCAAACTCGTCCAGATAGTAACGAGTAAGCTCTCTCAGAACAGTCGCCGTCGCGATGTCCTGGATCATGGAGCCGGTCTGTCCGAAACTAACGGCGAATGAGGTGACGCCTTGCTCCGCCGCCAGCAAGGCCTCGATGATCTCAATTGCAACGACAATCGCAGGTGGCACCAGCGTCGCCGTCAGCGGACCGAAGCTCTCGCGGTGGATCGGGGCGTCCTCTGTGGAGTTGACGGCACATATGCGGTCAACGTATTGCCAGTAGAGAAGGCAGCGGTCAATAGGAAATCCCTCCGAGTACGGCAGGCAGTAACAAATTGCTCCGCCCTCGATCTCGGCAATACCCGAAGCGATGGCGACCTCCGCCAATAACCGAGCATCCGGTGTCCCGTGACGCAAGCTGACCGGCTTCTCCAGATCGCAGTACAGTTGCCGCGTGAGCTCATACCCGTGGCTAATCAATGGATACCCGTTCAGATAATTCTTACCTTCTTCTTCGCTGCGGTGTAGAAGTTGAGTTGCGGTGTCATATTGGTTCTGGCGCGTATAGCTGTCGATAGTCAGGGGAATGAAATCCGCGCCGGCTGCGCTCAACTGCTGGGTCAACTGCTGCTGTGCGTCAAACAGGGGAAAGCCGCCGCGCGGTTGAACGCACGGATCCTCACCGCGGTTGGCATAGGCAACGCGAGGAAAGCGCTGTCGCGGGACACCGGCGAGGTGATCGCGGACCTCATCCGGCGAAATGCCTCGCGCCAACGGATGAGCGAGTACCTGCGCCCGATACCTATCAATCTCTCCGAGCCGCGCTTGCGTGCTGGGCAGCGCCATGTTTGAGGTCCTCCTGAAGGTCGGCTATGGCGACGCTGATGTCGGTTACCTGATGGTAAACGCGATCAAATCCAAACTGCTTGAACAGCTTTATGACCTCGTCTGTGGGACGCTTGCCTACTACGATGTTTCCACCAACGTAGAGGATGACGTGCCCCAGACCGGCTTCGCGAAACAGGCGGCGAAAGTCCGCGCACCAATACTCCCCTTCGCCGTTCAGAGAAGAAACAAAAACCGCGTCGGCGTTGACTTCCAGCGCAGCCTGGCAGAATTCTTCCGGACGCACACGGGTGCGCAGGTTGAAGACCTGGAATCCGGACTCCTCCAGGGCCAGCTGCATAATTCGGTTGCCGACGATGTGAATGTCGTCCCCGATGACGCCGATGATGACCCGGCCCTTAGAAACGCTGCTCATCTTCACCCATCAGACCTGAACCGAACTCGACTCGACACTCTGCGGCTCCGTGCCGAGGCGCTCGAACGCAGACTGTTTGATCGCCTTGCGGTCCAGCTTTCCCGCATTGCCCGTGATCGGGAAACTCTCAAAGTGGATTAAGTACGCCGGCACCATATGGTTGGGAAGGTGAGTCTTCAGGTATTGCTTCAGGGCGTGCTCGGCCAGAGGTTGCCGCGTGACCGTAGTGTAAGCGCAGGCCACGTCCTCACCCACTTCGATATTGGTAATCGCGAAGGCCACAGCATCGACGATCTCCGGGTGGCGAACCACCTCGGCCTCAACCTCGGTAGGACTGACGCGAAATCCCTTGGTCTTGATCATCTCGTCGCCCCGGGCGACAAAAAAGAGATAGCCTTCCTCGTCACGCCTGACCTTGTCCCCACTGAAAACCAGCGTTTCACCCGGAAATCTCGGGTGGCTGCGAAAGACTTTCGCGGTGGTCTCGGGGTCGCGCCAGTAGCCTTTTGTGACCGTCGCGCCCCGATGCACCAGCTCACCAACCACATTCGGCGGACACTCCTCACCGTTCTCATCCAGCACCAGAACTTGACAGTCGGGAATGGCCTTACCGATGGAAGTCGGATGCGAGTCGATCTTCGACGGGTCCAGATAGGTGGAGCGAAAGGCCTCCGTCAGGCCGAACATCGAGTAAATCTTCGCGCTGGGGAAGGTTGTCTTGAGATCGCGCAGCATCACGTCCGACACACGGCCGCCCGTCGTACACACATAGCGCAGCGAGGAGAAATCATAAGAAGCTGTTGCCAGCTTCAACCGCTTGTCGAACATCTTGGTGATGATCACCGGCATAACCGGAAGCGCGGTGATTCTCTGTGCCGCAAGTAGAGAAAACAAATCATTGGGCAAAGCCAGATTGTGCAGGTAGAGGGTGGCGCCCTTTCGAATCGTCTGCCAGATCTGATTCAGGCCGTAGTCGAAGTTGAACGACAGCACACAGCAGATCCGGTCGTTTTCATTCGTGCCCAGATACTCC
>JBKQKT010000642.1:0-3594 GCA_052147365.1 Candidatus Korobacteraceae bacterium
GGAGTTCCGTGGCGTCAGCCGGAGTGTCATCTCTGTCTGAACTGTATTGATGAGTGTCCGGAGCATGGCTTGCAGTTCAAGTTTTTTCCTGCTCAAAAGTCCATCGGTACGAACCTGCAGAGGCGCAAGGTGCTCACCGGATTGGCGGCGGGAGCAGCCGTGGTTCCACTGTTGCGCAGCACGCCCGGATTCGCAGTCGAGCGCCAAGAGCGGTTGCTGCGTCCTCCGGGCGCACTGGACGAAGAGTACTTCCTGTCGCGCTGCATACGATGCGGAGAGTGCATGAAGGTCTGCCCAAACAATGCGCTACAGCCCGCGTTGACCGAGGCGGGTTTGGAAGGTCTGTGGACGCCGGTCATGGTGCCGCGGATTGGCTACTGCGAGAGCAGTTGCGTGCTGTGCTCGCAGGTTTGTCCTACCGGTGCAATCTGGGAGATCACGGCAAAAGAAAAGGGCTGGGAGGCTCGGGTCAGCGACGCAAAGCCCATTAGTCTGGGCACGGCGTTCAACGATCGCGGGCGATGTTTGCCTTGGGCTATGGCAACACCTTGCATTGTCTGCGAGGAATGGTGCCCGACCTCGCCGAAGGCCATCTATTTGCAATCCGCCGAAGTTGCGGATGCGGAGGGCCATCTGCAGCAGGTAAAACAGCCATTTGTTGATCCCCATCACTGCGTGGGCTGTGGGGCGTGCGAATACGCCTGTCCGGTTCAGGATCGCCCGGCAGTTTACGTGACCAGCATCGGCGAGAGCCGGTCGCGAACCAACCAGATCCTGCTCAACCGGGGCAAAGAGAGGACGAGATGACGAGCATCGACTTGGCGAAGCCGTGTAAGCACTCGGGCTTTCGCCCGGGGCAGACCAGCTTTGGAAGAGTTAAAGCCGGCGGAGTGTTACTGGCCATGCTCGGTATCGCGCTGCTCCTGGACGCCAGTTGCAAACATCAACCTAGGACTGGGCGATCATTCTTCCCTGCGACCAATCAGGTTGCGGGCTGGGCGAAGACTGGAGATACACGGACCTTCGAGGCTGCGGACCTGTGGAAGTACATCGACGGCGAGGCGGAACGGTTCTTGAAGGCCGGGGTGCAGCACGTGTCTACGACTGACTACAAGTTCCAAAACAAGGTCGAAGCGACAGTAGACATCTACACCATGGGAGACGCGGAGGGTGCCGAGAAGATTTTCAAATCGGAGTCGGCTGTCGATGTGAAACCGATCCAACTGGGAGACGACGCACGCTTGTCTAGCCAGAACCTAGTCTTCCGCAAGGGACCTTACTTGGTGCGAATCGTTACCTTTGAGGAATCCGCGGAAACCCAATCGGCACTTTTGCAGCTCGGGCACGGTATCGAGCTGCGCCTTGCCCGCTGATGATCGCCAGAAGTGCTGTTGGTCACTGAAAAGTCCGACGGATTGTGGTAACCGTAATTTGAGGCGCGCAATCTATGAACGCAATGCGCAGCACCAGTCGGCGGGATTTTCTCAAGAAGTGTCTCACGGGCGCTGCGGTTCTGCGCGCAAGCGGCAGGATGGGGCTGTTCGCAGCAGCAGAACAAGAAGCGGCGCTCGCGAAATCCAGGGTTGTGATCGCGCGCGATGCCACGCTGCGCGGCACGGGCGCCACGGTGGACTCGCGCCGGATGCTGAGCCTCCTGGACCATGCCATGCAGGCTCTTTTCGACCGCGATAATCCGATCGAGATGTGGAAGAAGCTGGTCCACCCAGGTGACACGGTGGGACTGAAAGTGAATGCGCTTGGAGGACGCGGATTATCCAGCAACCTTTCGCTCGTCGAAGCCATTTGCGAGCGCTTGCAGGAGGCCGGAATCAAGGCGAACGATATCGTGGTCTGGGACCGCGACAGCGACGAAATGGAGCACGCTGGATTCCATGTATCGACGGGCGGAAACCGTGTGCAGTGCTTCGGCACCGATCGCGTTGATTACGAACAGGAGTTGGTCACGCATGGCAGTGTTGGCAGTCGGTTGTCGAAGATTCTGACGCAGCGCTGCAACCTCCTGATTAATGTCCCGGTGCTGAAAGACCATGACGGCGCCGGCGTAACCATCGCCCTGAAAAACATGTATGGCGTCATCCATAACCCGAACAAGTACCACCCCAACGGCTGCAATCCGTACATCGCAGACTTGAACATGCTGCCGGAAATCAGAACCAGGATGCGATTGACCATCTGCGATGCGACCACGGCATCGTACGAAGGTGGACCGGGATATAAGCCGGAATACAGTTGGAAGAACAATGCCCTGATCGTTTCGCAAGATCCCGTCGCGCTCGACTATACCGGCTGGCAAATCATCGAGCGCAAGCGAGCTGAGAAAGGATTGAAGACGCTGGAAGGCGATGGCAGAGCACCCCGCTACATCGCGACCGCTGCCGATGCACAGCATCGACTGGGCACGAATGTTCCCAGCAGAATCGCGGTTGTCGAGGTGTAGGCGGGCGCGTGATTGAGGGTTGAACATGGCGCGTGAGCTCGATGCGCAAGCAAGCGTGAGCTTTTCGGCCGACGGCGCAACTAACGGCAAGAGCCCCGCTGTCCGGGGTGAGCGAAGTCCGTTGTCGTGCGCGCTCGATCGCCGTTCGTTCTTGGAGTGCGCCCTGGCGTCAGGAGCGGCTCTAGGCCTCTGCGAATTTACCCAACTCCTTGTCGCGATCCCCTCGTGGGCTGGTCCGCAGAAGCAGGATGACTCGCGATTCACCGTCGAAGCAAAGTTCTACCAGAAACTTCAAAACAAGAAGATCAAGTGCAAGCTGTGTCCGCGCGAATGTACAGTGGGAGACCGGGAACGCGGCTATTGTGGCGTGCGGGAGAATCACGGAGGAACCTACTACACACTGGTGCACTCGCGGGTTTGCGCCGCGCACATTGATCCCATTGAGAAGAAGCCCTTGTTCCACTACCTGCCGGGGACGCTCGTTTTCTCGTTGGCCACGGCTGGCTGCAACGTCAACTGCAAATTTTGCCAGAACTGGGACATCTCACAGGTGCGTCCGGAGCAGGTTCCTGCCGACTACGCGCCCCCGAAATTGGTTGCCGAGCTGGCCAAACAGCGCAACTGCCCGACGATTGCCTACACCTACAGCGAGCCGGTGATCTTCAGCGAGTACCTGATGGATGCAGCCGATGCCGGGCACGAAGCCGGCATCCGCAGCGTGGTGGTGTCGAATGGCTACATGCAAGAGGAGTCGCTGAAGACGGCGTACGGAAAGATGGACGCGGTCAAGATTGATCTGAAAGCGTTCACAGAGTCCTACTACAAGGATGTAGTCGTTGCTGAGTTGAAGCCGGTGTTGGACTCGCTGGTCACATTGCGGAAGATGAACAAGTGGACCGAGATCGTGTACCTCGTGGTGCCGACGCTGAACGACAGCGATGCCGAATTCCGCGGCCTGGCAAGCTGGATCAAGACAAACCTGGGCGTGGATGTGCCGGTACATTTCACGCAATTTCATCCGGAATACCTGTTGAAGAACCTGCCCATAACGCCGGTGCCCACTCTGGAGCGTGCCAAGGCCATCGCCGACGCCGAGGGGCTACACTACGTGTACATCGGCAATGTGCCGGGACATC
>JBKQKT010000643.1:0-3658 GCA_052147365.1 Candidatus Korobacteraceae bacterium
GCGCGACAAGCTGGGCCTCAACATCGACGCCGTCGATGCCAGTGAGCGCTTCCTCAGCAGACTCGCAGGCGTTATCGAGCCAGAGCAGAAGCGCAAGATCATCGGCAACGAATTCATCGCCGTCTTCGAGGAAGAGGCACATCGTCTCGAGCAGTTACACGGTAAGGTGGAGTGGCTGGTGCAGGGCACGCTCTACCCTGACGTCATAGAGTCACGCTCCGTGGGCGGGCCATCCCAGACCATCAAGAGCCATCACAACGTTGGTGGGCTGCCGGATGTGATGAAGCTTAAGCTTATAGAGCCGTTGAAGGACCTGTTCAAGGACGAGGTGCGCAAGATAGGCCGCGACCTCGGCATGCCGGAAGAACTCCTACAGCGACAGCCATTCCCTGGGCCGGGACTGGCAGTGCGTATTGTGGGCGAGGTCACGCCAGAGCGCGTGGTACTGCTACAGCAGGCCGATGACGTTGTCGTCACCGAGATCAAGAAGGCGGGACTGTACAACAAGATATGGCAGTCCTTCGCGGTGTTGTTGCCAGTGATGTCAGTGGGTGTGATGGGAGACATGCGTACCTACGCCTACACCTGCGCCATCCGCGCTGTTAACTCCGAAGACGGCATGACCGCTGACTGGGTTGACTTGCCCCACGAAGTAATGAAATCCATCTCCAACCGCATTGTGAACGAGGTGAAGGGAATCAATCGCGTCGTCTACGACGTGACCTCGAAGCCACCGGGAACGATAGAGTGGGAGTGAAGAAGCAGTTGCCAGTAGTCAGTTGTCAGTATGGGAATGAGCGCTCTTTGCTACGGCTACAACCAGGGCCACATGAAGAAACGCAATCCGGGCAAAAAGTGTTACAGGATTTTTCAGAAATATTTTCGTGAATTCCTGAAATGGAACGCGCTGTCGTGAGGCGCAAACGCAGAATCAATAACTTACGGACGCCTCGCCACTTTCATGCTACTTGGCCATTCCGTTGCGCGGAGCATGGACTCTGCTCCCCTTACACATAATTCGGCGAAAGTCGTGCCGTCCCTGAAGGAGCTCGTTTCTTCTCCCACTCAACGCAGCCTCCGCCTTCGGCTTCGTGCTGTCATAGATGGGCTACACTGAGCCGCCCTTTCGGTGGTTCGCTCCACCTTGCCAAATGACCCGGAACGCTGGCACCGACCCGGCCGGGTTGTTATTATTTCCCGTTGGTTGCGGAGGGAGGTTCGAATGACTCGGGCGCTCACACTCGTGCTTTTCATGTTGGCAAGTCTCACGATGTTGGCCCAAACGGTGACGGACATTGACACCCGGGCCAAGCCGGAAAGCGGTCCGGTGGGCTACCTCCTCAGTTCCAGCGCTCGTCTTAGTGAGGACGAGGCTGCCCTCAGTGCAGAGTTCGTGATTGCTGATCCGGGTGGCCTGAGAGCTGGACGCCCCTTCGAGTACGAGCTGATGGTGACCAATCGCAGCAAGGGTCCTGTGCTTATACCTCGAGCTTTGAACTGGCAGGATGTCGAGGCCGGCGACGGGGAACCGAATTCCTGGGCGTGGGTCGATCTCCGCGTGGATATAGGAGACGGTCTGCAAGGCGGTCTGCCGCACGAATTGAAGTTGTATGGAAGCAAAGACAAGACCTGGAGTGAGGCCGTTCTGGCGCCAGGCGAAACCATGCACATCCTGGGATCAGGGATGCTGCCGACGAGCATGAACATTAACGGGAAGCAAGTGGGAAAGGCGACTCTTAAGGGCATGTTCCATCTCGGTACGATGCGGCTGTACCATACTCCTACCGCTCAGTATCCCGACGCCTACCGCACGGAAAGCCACTGGGTGTTCTCAGCCGCTGCAAACGAGGGCTATGCCATAGACCTGGAGATGGTACCGTAAACTTATGAATCATTCCTTCCCTGTGCTAGATGACCAGACCGCTTCCGAACGGCCCGACGAGGCGGCATGTTAAGGGCGTTCTTCATCGGGCTTTCCGACAACCAGCGACTTCGCCATTTTGCCGAGAGTTCTCCGCTCGGGATGCGCTTTTCCAACCGCTTCGTCGCGGGCACGCAACTTGATGACGTAATTCGCGCCACGGAAACGGTAAACGGCTGGGGCGCGAGCGTCAGCATTGACAACCTTGGCGAGAACGTCACCAACGCTGATGAATCCAAGCACAGCGCCGAGTTGTATCATCATCTGCTCGACGAGATCTGCACGCGCAAGTTGAACGCCAACGTCAGCCTCAAGCTCACGCACATGGGCCTCGACGTGAGTGAGGAGCTTGCCTTCAGTCTAGTCACGGAGGTGGTGGACCACGCGGTGCGCATCAACAGTTTCGTGCGCGTGGATATGGAAGGCTCGCCCTACACACAGCGTACGCTGGACTTTGTGCGAGAGTTGCATCGCTTGCCCGGACACGCCGGTCGCGTGGGAACGGTCATCCAGTCGTACCTGTATCGCAGTGAGAAGGACGTGAATGACCTGCTGGCGGAGCGCATTCGCATCCGGCTGTGCAAGGGCGCGTACAAAGAGCCGGCAGAAATCGCCTTCCCGAAGAAAACCGATGTGGACGCGAACTACATCAAACTGGCAAAGGTGCTGCTGAAGAGTGGCGTGTATCATGGCCTGGCCACGCACGACGAGCACATTATCGCCGAGATGAAGCGGTTTGCGAGCGCCGAAAACATTCCGGCGTCGGCCTATGAGTTTCAGATGTTGTACGGCGTGCGCCGCGACCTGCAGCAGCAACTAGTGCGCGAAGGGTACGGGCTGAGGGTGTATATTCCCTTTGGCACGGAGTGGTATCCGTACTTCATGCGGCGTCTGGCGGAACGCCCGGCGAACGTGCTGTTCATCGCGCGGCAAATGCTGAGGAAGTGAAGGAACTGGTAGTTGGTGTTTGGTACTTGGTCACAGCGACTCCGCCTCCGGGCCCGTAAGCTAAATACACCAAGAACAAGCACTAAACAAAAAGCAGCTTGGAGCTTGCTTTTAGGCATCAAAGCTGGGTACGATAAGAGCGTCCTCCAATCGCCGCACTTCCCGTGCCGGCGTTCCTCGCGCCAAATGTTTGTTTCCGGGCGCGCCAGACGGACGCAATTGATTCGAATTTTCAGCGAAGTATCCAGCCGCCGATTCGCCAACCACGAAATGCGAGTGCGCGGTCAGATACAAGCGGTTCACAAATGTGGGAGCCCGCCATCTTGCGGGTAAGAACTACAACGAGAGAAAAATGAATCAAGGATCGAATCCTCCCTCCGGACAGCCCGGCGGGAAGGGACGCAGACGGCGGCGCGGCCGCCGTGGACCAGTTTCGCATACTACACCGCAACCTGGGGGACCACAGCATCGGCACGGGCCGCCCAAACGCCATGGCCGCAAGTACGGCCCGCGGCAGCCGGGGCAGGCGCAGACTGGCGGAGGCATTTACACCGCTCCCATGGACCACAGCTATCGCAACGCCCAAGGCAACAACAACGGCAATTTGAGACAGGGCCGCGGCGGAAGGCCAGCTTTCGGCAAACAGTTTTCGCCGGCCGATCCCGAACCTTTGGGTGCCGGGATTTCCGCAGAGCACCCGACTCGCATCTTTGCCTTCGTCGATGACCTGTTTTTCATGGCCAAGATCCAGGAGACGGCGCGCAAAATGAACGTGAAGGTCGAGTTCGT
>JBKQKT010000644.1:0-5665 GCA_052147365.1 Candidatus Korobacteraceae bacterium
CGATGCGGATCGGCGACCAGGCGCGCAGCTACCGGCTGCGCACTACGCCGATGCGCGACTCGGAGGGCAGGCTGCTGGGCGCAGTAACGACGCTTGAGGATGTGACCAGCCTGCGGGACACCGACCGCTTCAAGACGCAGTTCATCGCGGTGGCCAGCCGCAAGTTGCGCGACCCCCTGCTGCAATTGCGGCGCGGGCTGTACGCGCTGGCCCAGGGATTCAGCGGAGAAATGACCAACCTGCAGACCGAACTGGTGGCACAGGCAAGCAAAGAAGCCGAAACCCTGGACGATCTGATGGCCGACTTGATTGGAGTGGCCGAGCTGGATACCGGCAAGCGCGAGTTGAAACCAGAGCGATTGCGGCCATTACAGGTGCTGAATGAAGCGCGCGACCGCTTCTGCGACGAGGCTGCGCGGAAACACATCCGGGTGGAAGTGAGCGCCTACGCCGATCTCGCAGTGATCGAAGCCGATCGCCGCGCAATACGCTCGATTCTGGACAACCTGCTGTCGAACGCGCTGCGCTACACCCCGGAAGGCGGCGAGATCCTGCTGGCGGCGGAAGAGATCAAGAGCTTTGTGCAGTTCAGTGTGCGCGACACGGGACGCGGCATTGAGGCGGAGCGGCTCAGCTCGATCTTCGACCGGTTCAATACCTTCTCGGATCAAGGAACAGGACTCGGCCTGGCGCTGGTTCGGCGGCTGGTGGAGTCGCTGGGCGGCCAGATCGCAGTGGAGAGCCGCCTGGGCCACGGAGCGACCTTCCGATTTACGATTCCCGTCGCTGTAGCGCGTGACGTACATCATCCCGTCGAGGTGGGCTGACGATGGCCGAGATCGTCCTTGAGAGCAAGCCGGAGCCCGCCAAGCTGCGCATCTATCTGGGCGCCGCGCCGGGCGTGGGCAAAACCTACCAGATGGTGAACGATGCCTACCTGATGCGTACTCAGGGCGGCGTGGATGTGGTGATCGGCCTGGTTGAGGCCCACGGGCGGAAGGAGACCCAGGATCAGATCCGGGATCTCGAGGTCATCCCGCTAAAGGTGATTCCTTATCGCGGCGTGAACCTGAAAGAGATGGATGTGGACGCGATCATCGCGAGACATCCGCAGATGGTGATCGTTGACGAGCTGGCGCACACCAACGTTCCCGGAAGCAAGAACCGCAAGCGGTACGAAGACGTACAGGAATTGCTGGATGCCGGCATCAACGTGATGACCGCGGTGAACATTCAGCATCTGGAAACGCTGAACGACGCCGTCAACCGCTCGGCGAACACGACCATCCGCGAGACCGTTCCAGACAGCTTTGTAAAGCGCGCCGACGAGGTGGTTAACGTCGACCTGACTGTGGAGGAACTGCGCAACCGGCTGCGGGCGGGCAAAATCTACGCTCCCGAAAAGGTGGAGCAGTCTCTGGCTAACTTTTTCCGCAAGGGCAACCTGAACATGCTACGCGAACTGGCGCTGCGCACCACAGCGGAACAGGTGAGCAGCCGCGCGGCGGAGTACCGGCGTACGCAAGGGCTGGAACAGGCGCCGATTCCGGAGAAGGTGATGGTTTGCCTGAGCACGCGACCTGGAACCGAAAGGCTGCTTCGCATTGGCGCAAGAATCGCAGGACGTCTGGCGACAAATTGGTATGCCGTCTATGTGGGTCCGCCGGACGACAAGGGCCATAGCGACCCCGAGGCATTTCATCGGTTGGAAGAATACATGCGTATGGCGCGGGACCTTGGCGCCAAGGTGGTTCAGCTCACCGACCGCAAAGTCGCCGACGCGCTGATCCGGTTTGCGCAACAGGAGAACATCTCGCACGTGGTCTTCGGGCAGTCGGCGCGGTCGCGCTTCGACATTCTGCTGCGCGGCTCAGTGCTGAATCGGTTTCTGTCTGAAGTTCGCGACGTGACGGTGCAAGTGGTGCCGATGCAGAAGCCGCTGCGAAGGGCGTGATGCTTCGCTGGGTTCTCCGCTTCGGTCTGGGAGCGTAAACTTAAAGGCAAAGTTCCCGTCTAAGAGGCCGGAACTTGAACATTCCATCGCACACGGGAGGTGTCCTATGACTTCCCGGGCTCTCATGACTGGCGCGTGTTGCTGCGCTGCCGCGCTCGTAGCGATTCTCACTGCCGGATCTCTCGCCGGGTGTGGCGGCAAGGCGCCAATCAGCCCGATCACGCCTCCCAGTACACCTGCCAATATCACTGGAAACTGGGAGTTGACGGCACAGCCCACGTTTAACGCACCAACTCCCATTGCGGTCTATCTAACTTCCAATGCAGGAAGTGTGTCGGGCATTGCCGAGGGTCCGCCGGCGGTCGACAATCTCTGTACTTCCAGTGGCTGCTGCGGGACTCCCATTGGTGTTTTTTACAACGTGCCACTCACCGGGACGGTGGATGGCGGCGGCAACCTAAAGCTGGGAACCGCAGCCGGCGCGATCCCGGCCTTCGCCATGACCGGCACGGCAAGCGGTTCAAACCTATCGAACGGCAGCTTTACATTGAGTGGAACCTGCACCGCGCAAGGAACAATCACCGGAACTGAGTATGCGCCGCTCGACGGAACCTACGCCGGAACAGTGACGTCGCAGGGCACAGGTCAGAGCTTTACGATTTCAGCACACCTTGATCAGAGCAGCGCGCCTAACACCGATGGCTACCTGGGCCTTGGAGGAACGGTCGACGTAACCGGCGATTCCTGTCTTTCATCCGGCGGCGGAACACCGATCAGTCTGAGCGGCAGTTATCTTGGGAACAACTTCAATACCGACCTGACTCCTTCGTCGAACCAAACGCTTGCCTTGACAGGCACCCTTTCCCTGGACGGAAAGACGCTTGAGATCAACTACGGCGTATATCCCGGCAGCGGAAGTTGCAACGACGACTGGGGCACCGGCACGCTGACGCTGCAGTAGGCACGGGGAGGCGCGTAAGGGGCGTCCAATGCCGCACAGTTCTGTCGTCTCTTTAGGGGCACGACATGCCGCAACGAGCCTTGCGAATCTAACCCATTGCTGCGGCTTTTCGTCTAAATTCATTACGCAATCATCGGGAGGGTAAAGGCCATGACTTCCCGGGTTTTGAAGGCGGCCGAGTGTTGCGGCGACGCGATCCTGTTTCTCGCCAGCTTGCTGGCTGCAGGTCTCGTGGGCTGCGTATCCAACCCTGCCGTCGCAACCTCAAATCCTCCGAATTCTCCAATCTCCAATCCTCCAAGTTCTTCAGCGAACATTACGGGCAACTGGCAGTTCATCGCGAATCCCGGACCCGCTGGCGGTATCCCCATTGCCACTTATCTGACCTCCGCCAACGGCGTCGTTTCTGGCACCGCCCAAGTGCAGATGGCGTTTCCTTTGTACTGCGCTCCCAATGGCTGTTGCGGAGGTCCCTTTTACGTATTCAATCGTTCGCTCACGGGCACGGTTGACGCGAAGGGCAACTTGATGCTGGGATCCAATGTGCCGAATGGCGGTCCCGTGTTCACGATGACCGGCCAAGTGAACGGTGAATCGCTGAACAATGGCAACTACACTCTCACCGGCTCGTGCTCTGACCAGGGAGCCGTGGCAGGCACCGAGTACCCGGCGCTCAACGGCACGTATACGGGCACGCTCACTTCGCAGATCACCGGGCAGAGCTTCGCGATCTCAGCAACCTTCGATCAAAGCACGGCTGTGACCCTGAGCGGGGTTTTCGACGTGACCGGAACTGCGAACCTTACCGGTTACCCGTGTGTCACATCCGCTTCGGTAACAGGCGGGAGCTTTCTGGGCAACAACCTCGAAGTCGCGATGAATGCTGTGCCCGGCGGCCTTCTCGATGTCTCTGGTGTTCTTTCACCGGATGGGAAGACACTCGCGCTCAGCTACGTTTACGTTCTCATGGGCAGCAACTGCAACAACGATGGCGGCACTGGCACGCTGACGCTGCAATAGCGATCATTGCTCCGGCACCAAGGATGTACTTTGCGAACTTCGCGGCAGTGCCTTATTCGCAGAAGACGCGGACTTTGGCTTTTTCTTCCTTGGCGTCGACGTCGACGGTGAGGTCTCCGAGGTGGTCGATCAGCTCCTCGAGATTCTCCGGCTTGATTTGCGATAGCGTCAGCGGAACGCCGTGCTTGCTCAGAGTCTCGTCCAACTGATCGTGGGCCTGCTGGGGAATGAGGCTGGCGAGGCGGACACCGGCGCGCAGAAGCTGCATGGGCACGCGGACATTGACCGTCGTCGGACCATTCTTCTCGGTGGACTCGACCAGGACGCGGAGATACTTCGCGTGAGTCTTGACGGTTGCGCCTTTATCGGCATCGGACCAGCCTTTTGAGCCGGCGATGTTGCCGGTGAACTCGCCGGCGGTTGCGGTGGGTTCCGGCTCAAGCGCGGCGAGAAGGCGGTCGGCTTCGTCCGCCGTGATTTTACCAGCGGCTAACATTTCCAGGATCTGACGGCGATTTTCGTTCATGGTTGTTCTCCGATTTGGGTTGAAGTCTTTCTCGATGTGCGGGCGAGACGCCCGCACGACAGCCGGTGAGCCACCCCAGCGACGAAGACCTGTCGCTGGGGACCCCGGCGAGGACGCCGGTGCTACAAGATACTGACGAGGACTTTGTTGCCGTTTGCGGTGACACGAACGTCGGTGCCGCGCAAGCTGGAGAGAATGTCCCAGAAGATGCGGACGACGCGAAACGGCCCGACGCCGGTGGTCATGCTGATGGCGCAGACGATGATGAAGAGGATCGGCGAAAGCAGGAGCAAGAGCACGGCCAGTGGAAGCCAAAGAAGGATGAGCGGGATCCAGAGGCGCGGCATGTGGAAGTGCGCGTTGTTGATTTCGAGGACGGCGACGTTGGGAATCATTTGAGGGCCTCCAGCGCGCGGATGGCATCAGCAGCCGAGATCTCGCCGCTGTTCAACTGCTGAAGCACATCTGTACGCGACGACACTGGATTGGTTTCAACGAACTCAAGCTGGCTGGAGATGCGATTGAGGCGCGCTTTGATGGTTGGGTAACTGACGCCGAAGGTCTGCTCCATGTCTTTGATGGTGCCGTGGGAGCGGATAAAGGCGATGACGAAGACCTGATCTTCAAGGGTGAGGCGGGCGAGTTCGGGCAGGGTGAACTGGCCTTCGATGGCGATCTGTTTTTCCTGGATTCGGACTCGCTCAATGATGATCGGAGACCCTGCGGCGATGCGGAGCAGGTCTTGCCAGTCGGAGGCGGGTTGGGAGGCGGGTTTGGGGTCAGTGGGCATGAAACGTAGCGGATTTCTCGACCGCTGGAAAGACAATAATAAATATTATTAAGTTTGTCAATATGTTTAATTAATATAATTCATTTCTTGTGGGCTACAGAGCGAGTTCTTTGGATTCGCGCTGGATTTACTAGTCGATCAATAGCCTGTTTATCGATGCGTTAACATCTAAGCTATTGATTCTGTTGAATGAGCCGTCTGGGAAGGTCGAAACTGAACCAGGAATGGGGCAGTTTTTCCCCTAAATTTTTTCCGGAGAATGAGTGGGGAGGCGCACGTCCAGTGCGAGAGCCAGCTTGGCGCGGGTTCCCTGCCCTGAGTTTCGCGCGAATGCGGTGGTTCGATTCATACAGACATTGTGCGCGTATTGGGTGAAATGATCGGCAAACTTGGGGAAAGATTTTTGGCGAGTGT
>JBKQKT010000645.1:0-16141 GCA_052147365.1 Candidatus Korobacteraceae bacterium
CCGTAACCTTGCGCGGCGCTTCGGGGCTCATGCTGCGAACCAGCAGGCTTACTGGCAAGGTTGACCACACGTTGCGAGTCGGAATGCGGTAGCTCTTGCCGTTGGATTCATAACCAACAGCTACTACGCGGCTGCCTTCGCGCTCCACAGCCGTGACCCGCGCCTGGGTGATGAATTGCGCACCCGCAGATGTGGCCGCGTCACAAAGACGCTGGCTGATCTGGCCGTAGCCGCGCCGGGGATAGAAAAAGCGTCCGGCGCCGGGCCGCTTCAGGCCAGGAACCGCGTTTGCGACCTTGCGCAGAATCTTGCCCACGGAGTTGCCGGAGACCCGGCGGCGGGCCTGGGTAGCGGCTAATTCCTCCGGCGGCAATCCCCAGAGTTTCCGCGCGTAGGGGAAGTAGAAGCCGCGGCAGATGGTGCGGCCGAGGCTGTGCTCCAAAACCGAGGCGAAGGACTCGGGCCGGCCGTTCGTGGACGACTGCTTGCGAACCATGTCGAAGGCGACGCCGAACGCGAATTTCTTGGGCATGCGCAAGAGAAGGTCGCCGGGCTTCAAAGGGAAGTGGATCCACTGGTTCTCAAGACGGATGCGGCCGTGACGCGGGCGGTCGAGCAGGTCTTCTCCCAGCAGCTCGCGCAGGTTGCCGAGGATGGCTGGATCACAAGCCGGGTGCAGGCGATGACTGCCGTAGTCCACCCAGACCCCATCGAGTTGAAAGCTGCCGGCGTTGCCGCCGACGCCGTCGCGCTGCTCGAGGACGGTCACGCGGGCTCGGCCGGCGCGCGTGAGCTCGTAGGCAGCGCCGACACCGGCGGGCCCGGCGCCGAGGATTACGACGTGGGGCAGGGACGCGGGGTGTGGGGTTTCACTCATTCAACGCAACTTGCCAATGGCTCGCAATAATAGGGTCCTTCGACCTCGCACGAGTTCGCTGCGCGAACTTGTGCTCCGCTCAGGATGACAATTTCAAATTGTTTCCGTCTACGCATCTTTCGACTCGGCCGCGCAAAAGAAGCGCAGCCTCGGTCAGGATGACAGATGTGTTAAACGGTCACAGATGTAGTTTAACTAGCCAACCGGTGTCAGCTCTTCCGAGGAACGCAGGCCGTCAGCATGAATCACGGTGCGGGCGAAGCTGGTTCCACCAATCAGGAAGGAAATCAGTCCCGCCAACAGGCCGCCGACAATGATGATCGATTCCCAAGCCAGCCCCGTGGCGACGGACAGTGTTGCCGGAACGCGAAACGGCGCCAGCAGAGCAACTAATCCGGCCTCGCGGATTCCCAAGCCGCCAAGCGTGAGAGGAACCAGGGCGAGAAGCTTCGCCAAGGGCCATACCAGCAGCCACACGCGGAACGCGACATGCAGCCCGCAGGCGGAGGCTATGGCGGCGGAGAGGAGGAGCAGGCCAGTCTGAATGACAAGGCCGAGCAGCAGCGACACGAGAACGTACTGTGGCTGCGAGGCCATGGAACGCCATGCCCGCCTGACTTTCACGAAGAGCCGGCGCATCTTGAAGGGAAGACGCTGCCACGGAGTGACCCTCAGCAGCACAAGCAGTCCTGCGAAAGCCAACACAAAGATCACGGCAAGCATGATGAAAGCCCGGCGATGCCGTGCGTCTAAAGCTCCGGGAATGAGTAGAACCCCAACCCCGGCGACGACAGCCAGCGAGATGGTATCAAGCAGGCGGTCAACCAGGCTGCCCAGCAGGACACCGGCGCGGTTGCGCTGGATGCGAAAAGCCAGGCCCATGCGTACGACATCGCCTCCAACAACCGACGGCAGGAATACAGTGCCGAACAAACCAGCGAAATAGCAGCGGACCGCCTGGGCGAACGTGAGCCGTGCATTGCTGATGTGAAGTGTCAGGCGCCACTTGACCACGCCGATTATGTGAGTGGCGAGGAAGCCCGCCAGCACCCACAACCACAGAGTCAGGGGGATACTGCGAAGGGCAACTGCAAGCTTATGCACCGGCAGAAAGGCCAGCAGAATGCCAAGGAACAGCAGGCTACCGCCAATGCGGACCAATGGATGGCGCAAAGTTGCTGCGATCTTCGTCGTCATTTAGACCTTGAGATGAGTGCGATGCGGGAAATCTGGTCGGAGAGCAGGCCGACGGCCCAGATGATCAGCGCCGCCACAATCAGGAGCCCGCCATTGGGTGAAAACTTCCAGCGCCAGACATCGTAGCCGAGCTTCGCCAGGCCTCCGAGGAAAAACACTGCCCCGAGCGGGAGGAAGAAGCGCAGCGGGTTGAAGTAGATGGCGGTGCGGAGAATCACCAGCAGGAAATCGTAAACGTGCAGCGCGCGAACTTTGGATAGTCCGACCCGCTTGTGGTAATCGATGGGCACATACAGCACGCGATAGTCGTTGAGCAGCATCGACATGGTGATGGTTGAGGTAAACGAGAAGCCGGGGGGCAGGAGATGTTCAAAGCGCTCAGCAAGTGATTTCCTGAACACGCGTAGCCCGGAGTTGAGATCGGGAATGGGCTGGCCGGCCAGATAGTTAGCAAGGCGTCCAAGGACCCACTTCATCGGACGCCGGATCAGCGGGATGTGAACGCTCTTGCCGGTTCGCGCCGCCACGACCATGTCATATTCCGGAAGGGCTTGCAACAGGCTGGGAATACTTTCGGAAGGGTAGGTTCCGTCAGCATCGATGATAAGAATCCACTCGTACCTGGCGGCAGCGATGCCGGTCTTCAGCGCCGCCCCATATCCGCGGTTATACTTCTTGGAGATCAATACCACGTCGTGCTGACGCACGACTTCGGCGGTCGCGTCGGTTGAGCCATCGTCCACCACGATCAGTTCGTAGGGACAATTCGTCCGGTCCATGACTTCGCGGACCTTTTCGATCTGCTGGCCCACCATGCCAGCCTCGTTATAGGCCGGCATCACGACGGACACGCCCACAGGAGCATCGGTCCGAGAGTCTGCTAAGTGCTCCGCAACGGCAATCGTTGTTTCACGCATTGTATTTCCTTCGCGACCGTCTCATCTGACAGGGCTCGCTGTCTCCGCGGTGTCCTTCGACTTGGCCACATAGATTGTGCCGCCGCCGAGGGTGCCAGGAAAGGCCTGAACGACGGTGAACTCGTTTTCGATCACGTTCCACACCTCCGGCTGGCTGGTGCGGATGGAGTTTGGCATCGCATAGATCAGCCAGATGGGATACCCGCTTAGCAGCGCTGCATCCAGTTGGGAATGTGTTTCCACCAAAACCCAGGGCCGAAGGTAGTACCGCTGATAGGGCGTCGTTACCGGCCCGACCATCATTATGACCTCGTCGGCTTGCTGGTGTTCATCCAGGAACTTCATCGCACCAAGGTAGTCTTGCTTGGGATAAAGATATTCGGCGCGCAGAGGGACGACAGAGGCGAGAAGCATCAGCAATACCACAGCGGTACCGACCTGGAGGCCGAACTTCTCGGGGCGTCCAAGCATCTGCGATCCAATTCTGCCCAAGACCATCGCGCCGCGTACTACCAGGAGCAGCACAAATCCAATCTCGAAGAAGAAAAATCGCGGCCAGAAATTGTGGCTGCTCGCCAGCACCGCCGCCGCAGTCACCAAACCGGGGAAGATCATCAAGCCGACGGTGAACGGGTTTTCCCGCCAATAGCTGAGCAAACCAGCCAGCAGGATGACTCCGCCGATTGCGATTGCAAGAAAGCCTCCAGCCGTGCTGGCACGCAGCCCTCGCACCATTTCGGCCAAGGCCCACAACGGGCTTGCCCATTCGTAATGTACCGGGTCGCGCGCAACGCCAACAGTTTTCGCCAGGACGCGTGGAATCACGGGCGCATACAGAAGCAGCGACAGGACGCCGCACAGGACGAAGCCATACAGCGGAACCAGAAAGCTCCGCGGCCGCGGTCCGCCTACTCTTCTTCTTGACGCCAGCAACCAGAGATAGACGACCGCGTGTCCGACCACGACGCAAGCCATCATCAGGTGGGTGTAAATTCCCAGGGCCGATGTAAGGCCGTACCAGACCCAATCTCGCCCGTTCGCTCGGCTCGCGCAGCGCAGGAAGAAAATGCTGGCCAGCAGCGTCCAGAAGAGCATGCCGGTATAGCCACGGGCATTCTGAGAAAACCAGACGTGCTGGTAGTTCACGGTCATCAGAGCGGTGGCAAGTAAGGCTTCGCGGTTGGTCGCTACCAGACGCCCGAAGAAATAAAGAGCTGGGATGGAAGCCACACCGAAGAATACGGCTGGCAACCGGAGCGTCCACGGTTGCTCGCCCAAGATACGTATGGATCCGTGCGCCAGGACGGCATACAGCGTGTGCTGGTTTTGTCCGCCGTATTGAGTGACGATCTGCCAAATTGGCGCTCTTGCCGAATCGAGGAGCGTCACAATTTCGTCGAACCATAACTGCTGATTGAGCGCCAGAACGCGCAGGATCGTAGCGACGATGACTAGGGCGGAAATCCATATCCACGCGACTGGCTCCTGGGCTGAAGGTGCAAACGCCGGCCACAGAGCCGCCTCCCGGCCCTCGGCACGGGTGGCATGAGACGCCTGCCGGTTCTCAATGATTGCGGGCACAAATGATCACAGACGAAAACGGTCTCAATGCGAGCCAAGTCATTTCGAGCTGTTCGCTCCATTTTGCGAGTAAGAGGTCGGAAAGTATTCCGTGATGACCATCACCGGTCTGGTGAAGGAGAACACACGGTAGGTACGAACCAGGAGCGGTGTGGAATCGGCACATGCGAAGTAGCGGCAGAGATGATCTGCGCGGTGCCAACCCAACTCTGGCAATTCCTTGAATGTTTCCAGCTTATGCTCCAGCCACAGACGGCCCAGCGGAGTAGTGGAATTCAGGAGTTCGTCGCGAAACGAGCGACTGAGCCGATCCACTGCGATGAGCGACTCCGCGTAAGCGTAGTTGCTGTGAGATTCCTCTCCCTGAAGAAGTATTTTTCTTTCGATCAGGGCTTCGCCCGGACGCGGATCAAGCAGCGTATGAGAAGCCGTAGCAGAAATAACTTCCTGCGATATCTTCACCAAGCGAATGCGTTCAAAGAAGTTCGCTTCCAGGATTTCGGTTAACGTCCCATCCGTGACCAGGAGGATCCGCTGAAGGGGATCCAAAGAATCCACGTCGATCCCGTTTACTCTAGTGAGGATGTCAATGGCTGACATATTGACAGAGTTGCTTCGGTCAGGAAATCAGGTTCTTGCGCAAAATCTTCCCGTACGCATTGCGGGGAATTTCATCCACGAATTCCACGAGACGAGGGATCTTGAAGTCGGCCAGCCTCTCCTGGCAAAAGGCAACGATCTCCTGTTCCTGGCAGGGTTCGCTCGCTACCACGACTGCCTTAACGGTTTGTTCGCCGAGATAGCCTGGAACCCCGACGACTACCACCTCCCGCACCTTGGGGAAAGCGGCTATTACCGCTTCGACTTCCATCGGATCCACCTTCCTTCCGGCGCTGGAAACCAGCCAAGCGGCCCGTCCCTGGATGTAAAGGTAACCTCGGTCGTCCTTGCGCCCCACATCGCCCGGCCAGAAGAATCCATGGTGAAACCTTTGCTGAGTCGCTTCCGCCTGCCGAAGATATCCGTCCGGCATGGCAGGGCTTTGAATTGCGACTTCACCGACTTCGCCTTGGGCGACGGCACTCCCGTCTTCCTGAAGGATTTCGATACGGACGTTTTTCATCGGCAGGCCGACGGAATCCAGCGTGGCCTGGAGGTTAAGGTCAAGATTGATGGCTGCGGACCCGACCTCCGTGGTGCCGTAGAGCTGGCGGACGTAAACTCCAAATGCCTCGCGAAACTCCCGTGCTACGGCGGAAGACAAGGGCGCCCCGGCCGAAAACACCAGACGGAGAGAATTTCCCGGGCGCGACTGGCCCATGACTCGACGGCCCAGCAAGTCAAAGAGCAAGGGGACAGCAGGGAAGACCGTGACGCGCTCCCGAGCGAACAACTCAACCACAGCGGCGCGATTGAACTCCTCCAACAGCACCAGTGTCGCTCCAGCGTAAATCGCGGCCAGGAAGGCATTGACCAATCCGTGAGCATGGTAAAGCGGAATCGTGCAGAGGACGCGATCATCGGCAGCGATGCCCGTCGTCAGGTTAAAGTCCTTCATCTCCCAGGCAAGGTTACGATGAGATCGCGCGGTGCATTTGGGCACGCCGGTGGTACCTGACGTGTACTGCACTATGGCGATTTCATTCTCGTAAACCTGTGAAGCGGGCGGCTCGGTCGCAGCGCCCATCAGGTCCGCAAAGTTGCCTCCGCGATCATAAATGCTAAGGTGCTGTCCCGTTTCCTCCCGGATCTGCTCGATGGAGGAAAGCTGTTCGGGCTCAGATATCACCACTGCAATTTGATTCTCGGTCAACACCCGGCGGAGTTCGCTGGCCTTCGAACCGGAGTCAACCAGGAACGCGGTAACGCCCAGTCGGGACGCAGCCAGGTAGCTGAAAATGAACTCCGGGCTGTTCTTCAGGATTAGAGCTACGCCTCGGTCTGGTTCGGCGCCGGATTTTTTCAATCCCGCCGCGCAGCGGGCCACCTGCTCTTCGAGTTGAGCGTAGTTCCAACGCTCATTGCCGAATACAAGCGCGGCGCGAGATCCACCGGTGCGGCAAGCTTCCTGGAAAATTTGATTGAACATGCTAGAACCTAACCCTAACCCGGCTTGGTGAACCCTTACAACCCCAGTACTTTTTTGGCATTTTCACCCAGGATTTTCTCGATGGACTCGGGCCGGAGTGGAAGCCGCTCAATCGTTTCGATGAGTGTCCGAAGCGGCTTTGGCTGGGCCGGAAAGTCGGTGCCGAACAGTATCCTGTCGGCGTTGGTTTCAAGCTTCGGAAAATAGCTCAACAGATGTTGCGGAGGAACTCCCGCGAGGTCCATGTACAGATTTTCATGGAGCCGCGAAAGATAAAAAGCTTTGTCGTACCAGAAAGGCCGGCCGCTATGGGCCATCACGACCTTAAGCTGGGGGAAATCCACAGCGACTTCTTCAATGTAGATGGGATCACCGTACAGGGTCTTAGCCCCGGGAAAATTCGAAGTCCCGGTGTGGAACATCACCACCTTGCCGGCGTTCTGGAGGAATTCGTAAAAGGAATAAAGCTGGCGGTCGTTCGGATAAAAGTACTGGTAGGTGGGGAAGAACTTAAAGCCGCCGATTCGGTGGCGTTGGACATAGGGCACCATAGTATCCGTGATGTCCGGATCGTGCGGGTTAACGGAACAGAAAGGAATCAGTTCAGGATGCCCCTTGCAAAAGTCGAGCACGAAATCATTGGGCACACATCCTGTAATGGCGGAGTTATCGGCGATGCAGACGGCATGGTCAATGCCCTGACTCTTGAAGAAGCCGATGAGGTTCTCCGGAGTCATCAGAGTCTCCATCGACTCCACAAAAGCAGGACTGAGCTTGGTAAACTCCTCGACGATCTTGGGGTTCCAGAATCGCCGGTGACCTACGTGAGTATGGAAGTCGACGACCACTACAACGTCACCTCGTGCGAGCTCTCGTGCATGAGACCGTAGTGATTATTGGCGTTATGTCCTGGCAGTTTGCTTCCTCTGGACGAACGCCGCAATGTCGTCAATGCGGTCGAAGTTCTCAATGCCGGCGTCGTAAGCTGACACTTCGATGTCGAACTTTTCCTCAACCAGACTGACTAGCCGTAACAGTCCCATCGAATCGAGGATTCCGCTGGTACGCAATGGGGTATCGTCGCCTATGCTCGGCATTTTCCCGTTGGGTAGGATTTCAGAAAGAAACTGGCGGATCTGGTGCTTGATTTCGTCCATGGTTTACCTTACCGAGTCTCGCTGGTACCAGAGGTCCCCAAGAGACTCGCAGAGAATTTCGGATTTTGTTGCACTGCCTGGTAAAGGCTCTCGAAGATCAGCTCGTGGCCCTGCTGGTTAGGATGAATATCTACTCCGTATTCCACCTGGAGATTGGCCAAAGTCTTCGACTTGAAGGTATCCCGCAGGTCGACGACCGGGACCCCAATACTGTCAACCGTGGGACGGATATCGTCAAAGGCCTGCCCCTCAACCTCAGAGGGAATCGGGCCAGGAATCAGGGCGATGACCATCTGAGCGCCTTCGGCGGCAGCATGGTCCCGGATCTGCGCCAGGGCCCACTTGGTCATCTGAAAATGAAATGGCCCGAGCTTTCTCATCAGGGCGTTCATGTGGTCGCTAGGTTGCACTCCTGCTTGCGCGGCGACCTGCCGAAGGAAGTCGTACTTGAAATCGACACCTTCCAGTTCCAACCTCGCCAAGTGCAGGGCGGTGGAAGCCTTCGTTCCGCCCGCCTGGATATGTGTAAGCGCAACCAAGTAAACATCGGGGTGGAACTTTGGAGCGACATAAAGCGCCACGTCCATCATTTGAAGAACGTTGTAACCATACACCGAGAAATTCAGGACTTCATAGCGCTGGGTTGTGGGCGTTAGGTTGGCCTGATTCAGACGCTCTTCCATGAGGGCCGCATAATCTTGGCCGTAGGGCCCCACCGAAAGCGAATCACCGAGCAAGGCAATGCGGCGGGTGTGAGGAGGCTTCTGGTAGCCGTACTCCGGATTGGGCATTCCCAAGCTGTTGGTAATCCTCATTCCGGCGGGGTACTGCCTCCTCACATTAGGCTTGAACTCGTAACGCAAAAAATCATCACGAAAAGCTACATCGTCTCTCTCCGTGGGCATCCCCAGGTGGCTGGCATTTTTTTGCAGCCCTTCGTAATAGCCGGCGGCCAGCGCATCGAAGTCCTCCCGGTTTAAGTCGCTGTTTTGCATCTCCGCGAGCATCTTCTGCAGACGGAGGCGGTTCTGGCCGTGCCCCATCAAAACGGGCAGGAAGTTCAAACCAAGAAGGCCCAGGAGAAATGCTGCCGTAATCAGAAAATTCTTTGTGAAGTCGTCGCGCACTTCAGGCGAATTTCGCAGATCCGACATGCTTTGGGTTACGGCGACCCTGAATTCCATCAGATGTTGCCGCTCCGCAGGAAGTAGAACCATTCTGTGAGGCTGTCGGCACTCCACATGGACCAGAGCACGGCCATGAAAGCGAAAACTGCGGCGATTTGTGCGGCCTTTTGTAGCCGTGCGCCCCATCCCGACCGAGGCTGGCGGCTTCGGTTCTTGAACTCGATCCAGACATTGACCATCATTAAGCTTCCCAGTATCAACCAGAAAAGAGCATCATTCACCGCCAGGTGTAGCTTGCCCTTAAGCCAGAAGAACTGATAGGCATGCAGAACATAGGTGGTCGCAACCACCAGCATCGTGGACAGCAGTTCTGCGCGCAGGGCTCCTCCCCGGCGGAGCTTGAAATAAGCTGGGAGGTACACGACCTTGACCATGAAGTCTTTCCAGTAGATATTCATTCGCCGCCACAAATCGTTGATGCTGTGCGCTAAGAAGTAGCGGTGGTTGGTTTCGGGCATGTCATAACCAAACAGGCATAGCATGCCGGCGATGATATGAAACTGTCCCGACACGCGCAGGTATAGAAGGTAGCAGGCCACGACCTTAGCCACGACAGCGACGGCTACCGTCACGTTGGGCGGCGTGAACCTTCCCTGCAGTTGGTAGATCAACCGATAGAGCAGCAAGTGAGTGGTGCCGCGGAAGATCCACCAGACCCCCTGTTGCGCAACTGGATGGATGTTTCGCTGGAAGTAACTCCTGCGCAGGGTCTGAAAATCGACGACGGGAAAGAGAAGAAAATAGTAGTTCGGCAAGATAAAGAAATAGCTGAGAAAATCTTTGAGGCTGGCAGGGCCGGACTTGTGCTTGATGTCGTAAAGGTAAATGATCATCCGGAACATGAACATCGCGCCCAGGACCGGCCAGAAATCTGCCGGAACCGGGAAGCGACCGGTAGCTCGGCCATACATGCAAACAGCGAGGATGGCCATCAGTAGCAGGATCCGCCAACGAAATTCCATTCCACTGCGCACGATGCCGAATATCAGCAATCCTGCGGCGATCAACAGGCTGGCAACTGCCGGGCCCAGTAAAACGTAGGCACCTGCAAGTGAGAGCAGAATCAGGAAAGGCTCTTTGTACCGGAATGGCAACCAATAGGAAACGGCAAAGCCGGCAAAGACGATGCAGGCCAACCGGAAGAAAGCAGGCTGCTCCAGGTTGTACACCTTAAAGGTGAAGAGCAGCAGCGACAGGGAGGCGGCCAGCATAGCAAAACGACGCACGTCCGGTTGCGCACGCTCCACCCGCGGGTCGATGGGCTCTGCTTTTACTGTTGCAATGACTGCAGCTACGGTAGTCATCGGATCATGTGGCTGGTTGCCGTCTGGACTAGGCGTCTAACCAGGCAGGACTGTCAGATCCATCCCTTCCATTTGTAGAGCAGCAGGCCAGCATACTCGTAGGTAGCGTGGTAGAACGCGCGCCATCCTGAATGGTAAAACAGCCGCCCGGTCGGTGGACCAAATTCTGGTACTTGCTGAAAAGAGAGGTTGGTGCAGCCCAGCTTTCGAAAAACGGCACGGACCCTGGGGACATCAAGCTCTGAAGTTACGATTACGGCGCTTTGCCATCCGTTCGCTTTGAGTATCCCGGCAACCTCTCGAGCTGACTGATAGGTCCTGGAGGATTGTCTCTCGACGATAATTGCCTGACTTGGCACGCCGGCCAGCATTAGCCACTTTGCCTGCAGACCGGCCTGATCAAGGCCTCCGTGACTACTGCCCGAGCTGATGATTATTGGCGCAAAACCTGACTTGTAGAGCTGCAGAGCTGCCCAGGTGCGTTGCGCGCCCTCCGGGGACAGCCATCGGTCATCCACCTGGCCGTGCGACAGAAGCACAATAACGTCGCTCGGTTGCGGCTGGCTCGGCTCTCGCAGGGGTTCCCCGTAATAGTAGGCCAAGGGCGTAAGAGTCATCAGGCCAAGAACGACCATCGTCCATGCGACGACCCGGCTTGCAAGCACTACAAAACGCCAAAGCCACTGGGGTCTTCGTTCTTCTCGCGACTCCAACGTCAAAATCGTCTAACCTCTGAGGATGAATGCGAACGAATGAGTTCAGATTCCTTCTGGCTAGATCCGTGGCTGGATTAATTGCGTTGACTTCGGCGTCGGTCGCCGACCGGACCAAACTCTGCAGCACAAGCCCCAGACATGCAGTCAGAAACGCCATCACTTTGAAGATGGAATTCGAGCGACGGATGAAGCGTTAGTTAGCCGAAACCTTCAGATGGCTTCGACGTGGTATTCGCCGATTCGAATTGACAGAGACCGCTGGATGGGCTCGACTGAGATTACCAGCGTGCGGTCGCCGCTGCGCCCGATCAGAATCCCTTCGACCCCGTCGAGCGCTCCGCCTCTCAGTCTAACTCGTTGGCCGACTTGGAGAAACGGGCAGATCTGGTAAGACAAGCCGCTCGACAAGAGGGTCTGCACTGCCTCAACCTGACCGTCAGGGATGGGTACACCCTGTCCGCGGACGCCCACAAACCGGATGACGCCAGTTACACCCATCACCTTTGACCAGGACTCCGGCACGAGCCTCATGTGGAGGAAGGCGTAACATGTAAATAACGGTAAATGCACGACCTTGCGGCGGTCGCTCCACCGGTGTATCTCGCTGACCAGAGGCAGAAAAGTGGTGATACCTTGCCTTTGCAGATGAGCAACAACTGACTTTTCGTGCTGCGGGCGCGTGTGAACCGCGTACCATTGAGCGCCGTGACCGCTGGACGGACCTTGCGGGTTCGCGACCACCATTTCGCCCAATGTAGACCCTATAGCCACACCTATATCCTCTGAGTCACATTGCAATGTGCACCCGTAACCCATTTTGCAGTTTGCAGGGATAGTAGCACGGAAATGGCCAGAGTACGCCTCGGTGCACCCTTGCCCAGCGTCTTATGGCACATAAGTGTTAGAGGAGATTCATACCCGAAATCATTGCATCGTATGGTCCTTACCGGGCGATGCGCAACGGGCAATGCCTGAGGCAGTGGTGTCAACTCTTGCCTGCAGGCCTTCAGAAAATCCCTGCAATGACGCCGCATGATGTAGCATCTGGTCAGGGCCACAGATGCAGGAGGAAAGTTCCGAATGCGTGGGAAAAAGATTTCACTCACCTGGCTACCTTGGAGCCCGCTTTGCAAGCCCCTTCAAGCGACCACAATGGGCCATCGTAACACGGCGGCTTCGACGAGTATTCCTTTTTAAGTTTATGCCTCGCAATGAGATACATGTTACTTTTTCTTTCTGACTCGCCGCGGACCTGGATTGGCAACCCACCTGCGCCTGGTTGGCGCTTCCAAGGCTCCGAAACCATTAGAGCTGGAACGCAAACATGCACATAGTCCACGTTGTCGGGGCCCGGCCCAACTTTATGAAGGCTGCGCCGGTTATACAAGCCCTCGGAACACATGATCAGGTGCGGCAGACGCTGGTTCATACCGGTCAACATTATGACTTCAACATGTCTGACGTTTTTTTTCAGCAGCTCGGCATGGCGGCGCCTGACGTTAACCTGGAGGTGGGTTCTGGCAGTCACGCCCAGCAGACCAGTCAAATCATCGCTCGATTCGAGTCCGTTGTTCTCGACCACAAACCCGATTGGGTGGTTGTTTACGGTGATGTCAATTCGACGGTTGCTGCTGCCATGGTGTGCGCCAAGTTGCTCGTTCCGGTCGCGCACGTCGAAGCTGGCTTGCGATCCTTCGATCGCACAATGCCCGAGGAGATCAATCGCCTGCTCACCGATCAAATCTCCGACCTGCTGTTCACGCCTTCGGAGGATGGGAATCACAACTTGGAAAAGGAAGGGATTGCCCCGGAAAAAGTCCACCTCGTCGGCAATGTGATGATCGATACTCTGGTCCGGCTGCTGCCTTATGCCAGGGAGCGAACGCCCGATAGCACTCCTGACCGCTACGCGCTGGTAACGCTTCACCGTCCTTCCAATGTCGATGATATTGCTTGGCTGAAGTCATTGTTCGACATGTTGCTGGAGACAAGTAGGGATCTTCCTGTCTTGTTTCCGGTGCACCCGCGCACCAGAGCCAGAATGGCGGAGGCGGGGATTGAATTCAGCGGCGGTAATTCAAAGCTGGAAATTCTCGATCCCATCCCATACATTGAGTTCCTCGCCCTGCAGAATCGAGCGGCCGTGGTTATCACTGATTCGGGGGGCATTCAGGAAGAAACAACCTACCTCGGCGTCCCATGCCTGACGGTGCGCGAAAATACAGAGCGTCCTATCACGGTGAGCATGGGAACGAACACTTTGGTGGGTCGCGATATTCAACGCCTGCGAATCGAGCTTGAGGCTGTACTTGCAGGGCACGCCAAGCGCGGAACAGCCCCGCCGCTTTGGGATGGTCACGCCGCCGAGCGAATCTCCCAGGTGATGGTTCAGCGGGAAGCACACTTCGATGCCACGGGAAGCAGCATCCGCAGGTAATCCGCGCTCTACTTTAGGCTAATCCAAAGTGCATCCACATCGTCGATGCCGATTCTCTCGCGGCAATGACTGCCGCTTGCGATGAGACTCCGAGTCTCGGGCGCCGCCATCGCAGGCGCGCTGGCGCCGTTAGCTGTAGAGAACGTGTTGATGTGAGATTCAGAGAATTATACCTATGAGTAAACGGCAGCACTTGTCAGAAGGTCTTCCTGCGGGTTCTCTGGTGTGCCGTGCGTTCGCATTGCAGGATTGCTGCGAGGGGTGAACCGCATGATACCCTCGAAGCCTGATGCGCAAACTAGTCTCGATTGTTTGCCCGGTTTACAACGAAGAACGGGCCGTCCCCATTCTCTACGAGCGCTTGCAGAAGGCGATAGCCGAGTACCGCGATCGCTTTGATTTTGAGCTGCTCTTCACGAACAATGCCAGCAGCGATGCAACCGCGGAAATCGTGGCCCGCATCCGCGAGGAAGATCCATCCGTTCAGCTGTTGACTCTGTCGCGAAACTTCGGTTACCAGGCTTCATTACAGGCCGGGCTCACCTATGCTGCCGGCGACGCCATTGTGACCATTGACGTAGATTGCGAAGACCCGCCGGAAATGATTCCCGAGTTTCTGCGCCGCTGGCAGGAGGGGTACGATGTGGTTTACGGAATTCGCAAGGACCGGCCAGAGCCCTGGCTGATCAGACAGCTGCGCGCTCTCTTTTATCACGTCTTGAGCGCATCGGCTGACATGGACATCATTCTGTTTATGTCCGAGTTTTCGTTGGTGACAGCAGAGGTGCGGCGGGCCATCCTCTCGAATCAGACTAGCTTTCCTTTCCTCCGGTCTGAAATCGGTTACGCCGGATTCGCGCGCTTTGGAATTCCCTACCGCAGGCAAAAGCGCGTAGCCGGAGAAACGCACTACAACCTGGTAAGCATGACCATCTTCGCCGTTGCGGGAATTCTCACGGCCTCCACATTCCTGCTGCGGGCCTCTCTTTATGTCTTTCCGCTGATTGGACTCGTCAACGTGGGCCTGATCGCCTGGGATGCGGCGCATGGCGCTAGCGTGGGTTTCCGTCTCAGCGTAGTCCTCGACCTCATTTACATCATCGGTCTGCTGAATATTTTCGGACTGTACCTCGCCCGCATCTACAAGAACGGGATGAGGCGACCGAATTTTATCGTCAACAGAAAGGCCAGCTTGCTGAACCGCGAATTCCCCACATTGCAAGGCCAGGGGGGATGAAGGGCGATTGCGCGGGTTTATAATCACGGTTTGCAACTAGCGAATCTCAGCTTGCTTTACCGGCTTTCGGTCCTTCCGCCGGGAACCCGGGAGCAATAGGCGATGTCCAATACTCCCCTCCCTTTCCCGTTGGCCGAGACACGGCGATATCGGAGTTTTGATGGTGGGACATCGGTCGAAACTCGCTGCTTTGCTCCGGACCGATACAGGTTCTTTGATCCCGGCGTCGGAGGGATCGGAATTTCTCGAGGAGCAGGGCTTTCGTACTCTCCGGCAAGTTTCTCAAAATCAATTCCCAGCTTGGAGCACCGTTACTTCAATCGGATATTGGATTTTGATAGCACGGCCAACATGCTGGAGGTTGAAGCCGGCGTCACCTTAGGGCAGATTTATCGGTTTGCCGCGCCTCGCGGCGTCTTCCTTCCGGTGCAGCCGGGCCACACAAGAATTACCGTTGGTGGCTGTATAGGTGCCGACGTCCACGGGAAGAACCAGTTCCGCGACGGAACCTTCCTGAATGTCGTCGAGAGTCTGCGTCTCTTTCACCCCAGCCATGGCATTCTGGAACTTAGCCGCAGTAGCAACCCCGGCATTTTTTTCTTGACCTGCGGCGGCTATGGATTGACTGGGAATATTCTCACGGCGCGTCTGCGGTTGGTGCCGGTCCCTTCATCCCGGATAGTGCTGAAGACACTCTTGATCAGGAATATTGGCGAATTCACTGGCGAGCTGGCACAGGCAGCGGCGCAGAACGACATTGTCTATTCCTGGCATGATTTTACAGTTCGCGGAAAGGCCTTTGGCCGGGGCGTGATAGTAGCCGGACGCTTTGACGGCACTGGCTCACCCACCGGTCCAGTCTTAGAAAAGGACAGGGCGAGCAGCCTGGATTCGGCAACGCGCGGATTGCGATTTCCGTTCTTTAACCGCTTGACCATTCCGCTCGTCAACCGTCTGTATTATGCCTCGTGCCGGTTGCAACCAACGGAGAGGCCAATCTCTCTTTTTGAGTTTCTGTTTCCAGTGCACCAGAAAGAGATGTATTTTCACCTCTTTGGGAAAAGAGGCTTCCACGAGTGCCAGATCATACTAGACGCCAGGAAGTTCGATTCATTCGTTGAGAGGATTCAAGAGCGGCTGGAGCGCCATCCTCTCGCCGTTGCGCTCGCCTCTGGCAAGCTTTTCCAAGGACAAAGGGAACTGCTCCGATTCACCGGGGACGGTATTTGTTTTGCCTTGAATTTTCCCCGCGATAAAGCCGGTGCCGAGTTCGCCGCTTTCCTGGATGAATTAATGATCGAACATAACGGATGGCCCAACCTCATCAAGGATTCCCGGCTTTCAGCGCGTGTAGTTGATGCCACTTACCCTGAATGCGAACAGTTCCGGCTGAGACTAAGGGAGTTCGACCCGCGCAGGCTCTACCGCTCCGAGCTATCCGA
>JBKQKT010000646.1:0-5811 GCA_052147365.1 Candidatus Korobacteraceae bacterium
ATTGTCCGCGACGCCGGACTGACCATCGAGCAATTTCGAAAACTTCTCTAATCAATCGAAGCTACACGACCCGCGTCCCCGCCTCGGCCTGCTCGTGGGCGTGGTAGCTGGAGCGCACCAGCGGGCCTGACTCCACGTGGCGGAAGCCCATCTTCAGCGATTCTTCCTTGAGGAAGCGGAACTCATCGGGCGGGTAGAGCCGCGCGACCGGCAGGTGGTCTTTCGATGGCCGCAGGTACTGGCCGATGGTAAGGATGTCCACACCCCGCGCCGCCAGGTCGCGAAAGACGGCGAGCAACTCGTCCGTGCTCTCGCCCAGGCCAACCATGACGCCGCTCTTGGTGGGGATGGCCGGATTCATCTCTTTCGCGCGTTCCAGCAGCCGCAGCGTGCGGTCGTAACGCGCGCCCGAGCGGGCCACGCGATACAGACGCGGCACGGTTTCGGTGTTGTGGTTCAGGATATCGGGCTGCGCATCCATCACAATGCGCAGGGGCTCGTCCAATCCTTGAAAGTCCGGGATGAGCACTTCGACGCGACAGTCGGGAACGCGCTGCCGGATCTCGCGAATGGTCTCGGCAAACACCTGTGCACCGCCAACGTTGTCGTCATCGCGGTTCACGCTGGTTACCACAGCAAACTTCAATGCCAACTTCTCCACTGCTTCCGCAACGCGGCGCGGCTCGTCGAAATCAATCGGCAGCGGACGCCCCTTGGGCACGGCGCAGAATCCACAGCGCCGGGTGCACAGATTCCCCAGCAGCATGAACGTCGCCGTGCGATGGTTCCAGCACTCGCCGATGTTAGGGCAGTGCGCCGACTCGCATACGGTGTGCAGGTCCAGTCTGCGCGCCAGCTTCTTCAGGTCGTGGTAGTTCTCTCCCATCGGCGCGCGCGCTTTCAGCCACTCCGGCTTGGGCGCCGGACGGTGCGGGGTGATGCCAATCTGGATCAGTTCAGGAGCCGCGGCCATGGACGTAACTATTGTACGCGACGACACGATCAAGACAGGCTCTTAGCTCTTAGCCATTAGTCTTTAGCAAACACTCAAGAAGCTTGGTTGCTAAACGCTAAAGGCTAAGAGCCGGTTCGGTTGCGAAAGCAGACCCTACAACGTATGCAAATACGCCATCAGCGCCTCAAGCTGCTGAGGCGTCAACTTCTGCTGGAAGCCGGGCATCTTGGCACGGCCAATCATGATGATGTCCGTCACGCGCTCGTCATTCGCAGGCATGCCATTCTTCATGTATGGGCGCTTGAACAGCCCGGCCAGGCTAGGGCCGCGAAGGTTGCTTGTACTGTACGCGTAGTGACATTCGGCGCAGCGGGCATCGTAAACCCGGCGTCCGAAGGCCTGCTCGGGATTGAGCCCAAGCTCGGCATCCGTCTTGCGAGGCTCAGCGTTACAAGCGGCGAAGAGAGCGATGGCGATCAAGATCAGTGCAAATATAAAGGCAAACCACACGCGCTTCGGCTTCAAACCAGACCTTCCGAATTTCGCATAAATCTCCAACGGATAAGAGGCCGACGCTGCGGCTCCGGCAGAGTTAGAATACACCTCGCATGACGATTGCCCTGAAGCGCGTGTACGAGGACCCTTCGCCGCGGGACGGCGCGCGCGTGCTCGTGGACCGGCTCTGGCCACGAGGTCTGACCAAAGCGGACGCGGCGCTCGACGCGTGGTTGCGGGATCTTGCGCCTTCGGACGAGTTGCGTAAGTGGTATCACGCCCACCCTCTGCAGTGGAGCAAGTTTCGCGAGCGCTACCTGAAAGAGCTCTCCAACGATGCAGCGCACGACGCCTTGCAAAAGCTGTATGCCCTGAAGGAGAGGCGCCGCCGGGTGACGCTCCTGTACGCGTCCAGGAACGAAGAGCACAACAATGCAGTTGTGCTGAGGCAACTGGTCGAAGGCGATCGCAAGCCGCCGACTGGAACCGGCCCCATCCGCGCCGTAGCGGCCAAGCGTGCCCGCGCTGCACGGCGAAGGTAAAGCATGGTCCTTCGCCCCGAGGGTCTTCCTGAACTCCCGAAGTGCGGTTTCGTCTCCGCGTGGGACGCTGTTGCTAGCACGCAGAAGACGACCTCCGCCAAGTACCATCTTGTGCGCCAGCCCGATCATGCCCGGCTTGCGGGACAGATCGCCGAGCAGCTCTCGATTCCAGGTGCACCTACTGTGGACGACGACATCGTGCGCGGCATCAGCCTGCATGATGAGGGCTGGGCCGACTTCGACTCCGGCCGTACGCGACTTGAGGCCACGCCTGCACGTTACGACGAAAGAAATCTGGCCCTCAATGCAGAATGCAAACCGCTCTCGTTTTTGGACATCAAGGCGGGAGACTTCCTGCGCGCGTGGCGGGGCTCCATCGAGTGCGCCGAGGCGGTTGCGCCCATCGCCGGTCTCATCGTCAGCGAGCATTTCCGTCGAATCGGCGAGTTCGGTGTAAGCCTGAATGCGTACTCTGACAGCGATACGCAGCAGGTTCGCGAGTTCCTGGCGCACGAGGAACAGCGCCAGAGTCGCCTGCGGCGGCTCCAGGGCCGCAGCGAGAAGGAAGTGGAGTACTGGACCGACGTGCTTCAGTTCTGCGATCTGCTGTCGCTGTATTTGTGCTGCGGCTCGGAGGAGAACGTGGAGTTTCCGCAGCGCATCGGGCCCGGTGGAAAGGCGATCAAGTTACAGTTGCAGGATGGAGTGAATGTGCTGTCGCCGTCGCCGCTTGCGCGGGGGGCAGAAGTTTCGCTCGAAGCGCAGAGCTATCCGGCAGACTTGCATGCCTCGTCTACCAAGCTGGGTTGGCGAGTACGATGACTTCGTCTTTCCGAATGGCCAACCACCAATTACTAACTACTATCCACTCTCCTGCTGCTTCCTCAATCTCTTCGTCTCCGCCAGCAGGGTCATGCTGTGCATCAGGTTTTGCATGGTGACAATGCCGACCAGCCTTTGCTGGTCCACCACCGGAATCATGCTCAATCCCCTGCCGCCCAGCTTGCGAAAGGCCGATGCCAGCGAGTCCGTTCGCTGCGCGATTTCAAATACCCGCACCATGGCCGACTGCACGTAGCCGTTACCTCCAACGCGCAGCGCCTGTACGATGCGCTGCTTGCTGATCACTCCCACCATGTCGCAGCCGCGCACCACGGGAAAGTCATCCTGCAGTGTATGCACCGCCTTGTGCAGCGCCGCCTCCAGCGTATCGGCAGGCGAGAGCGTGGAGAATCCGGTCAGCATCACATCTTCCATATGCACGCTCTCCAATACAGACTGAAAGAGCACGGAGCGGTCTTCGAGTTGCGCGCCCACGAAGAGGAAGAAGCCGATCAACATCAGCCACGTGTTCCACACCACTCCAAGGAAGATGAGCAGCATGGCAAACACCTGCCCGATCGCCACCGCCCGCCGAGTGGCATGCACGTAATCCATGCGCTCCGCGAGAATGGCGCGCAGGATGCGGCCGCCGTCCATGGGATACGCCGGCAACAGGTTGAACGCTCCCAGAAATACGTTGCTCCAGAACAAGCCGCGGGGCAGATTGCCCGCGTGCACGAAAGGCTGGCTCCATAGCTTGACTTGCGGCATAAACGCCAGGATAGACGCCCCCGAGAGGGCGGCAATCAGCAGGTTGACGAGCGGCCCCGCCGCCGAGATGCGGATGTCGCGCGCCGGATCGGCACGGCGCTCGCCGGTGTCTTCCATCAGCGTAACCCCGCCAATCGGCAGCAGAATGATGGAACGAACCACCACACCATTGCGGCGCGCCACCAGCGCGTGCCCCAACTCGTGCAATACGACGCAGCCAAAGATGATGCCTACCAGCGCCAGACCGCGTATCGCCCCGGCTGTCCCCATGGTCACCGACTGCGTAAACCAGACAAACGCCAGCAGAAACACGAAGGTCAGGTGAATGCGGATGTCCACCCCAAACAGTTGTCCCGCAGGAAACGACCAGCTTCTCATTGCTTTTATTCTATAGCGGGAGCAGTTTCGAGTTTCAAGTTTCAAGTTTCGAGTTGGGCAACGGCGGTTTAGCGAAAAGCGAAAAGGCCCTTGAAACTTGAAACTCGGAACTTGAAACTAAGACGATGCGCGTCATCGCCGGACAACACCGCAGCCGTCCTCTGCGCTCGCTCCCGGGCAGCGATCTCCGCCCCACCAGCGATCGCCTGCGCGAGACCCTGTTCGATGTGCTGAGCGCGGCACGTGACCTGCGTGACAGCGTCTGGCTCGATCTTTATGCTGGCACGGGTGCTGTTGGAATCGAGGCGCTCAGCCGCGGCGCCCGGCAGGTGTACTTCGTCGAAACGGCAAAGAAGCACGCGCGGCTGTTGCGCGAAAATCTGTCATCCCTCGGCATTTCAGAGGGATTCGAGTTGCACGAGCGCGACGTGGCTCAAGCTCTTCCTCTACTGGAAACTACCGGTGTGGTCTGCGATTATGTCTTTCTCGACCCGCCTTACCGCATGCGCGGCAGCTACGAGCGCACCCTCGGCTTCCTGTCACAATCGCGCCTTCTGCACCCATCAACCATTGTCATCGCCGAGCACGAAAAGAAGTTCGATCCGGGCGAGCGCTTCGGAGCGCTCCTCCGCTATCGCCGCCTCGACCAGGGCGATGCCTCGCTCAGCTTCTATCGCCTTGGATAAGACACGGTTGTGCAACAGATTCGCGCGTTGACCGTTGCAAACGCGAACGGGTAGGATGAATCGGGCTGCTCTCGGCGGGGCTAAACGGCCGCCAGGAGTGAGATATGTCGTGCGAGAGCCTGCTGCATTGTTTACATAGTTTCCTCGCTGCAATTACACTTACCGGTTTGCCCGCCGCGGCAGACGTCGCGGCGTGACAGGAGAGATCGATGGCTTCGACTGAAGAACGGGTGAAACAGATCATCGTGGAGCAATTGGGTGTGGACGAAGCGGAAGTGACGCCCAGCGCTTCCTTCGTGGACGATCTTGGTGCCGACTCGCTGGATACGGTCGAGCTGGTCATGGCCTTCGAAGAGGCCTTCGAGATCGAGATCCCAGACGAGGATGCGGAGAAGATCCGCACCGTGCAGGACGCCGTAACCTACATCGAACAGCACGCCAAGGCCAAGAAGTAACGCCCCAGTCCGGCCGGACATCCAATGTTTTCCCGCCCCGTGCAGGCGGAGCGAAAGGAGATCGCTGACCTCATGCCTACCGCCGTAGAGGACCGCGTAAAGCAGATCATTGTGGAGCAACTGGGCGTAGACGAGGGCGAGGTGACGCCCAGCGCTTCCTTCGTGGATGACCTTGGCGCCGATTCCCTCGACACCGTCGAGCTGGTCATGGCCTTCGAAGAGGCCTTCGAAATCGAGATTCCCGACGAGGACGCGGAGAAGATCCGCACCGTCAAGGACGCCGTGGACTACATCAGCGCGCACGCGAAAGGAACGAAGTAGTTTGCGGCGTCGCGTAGTTGTAACCGGGATCGGAATCATCTGCGCCGTGGGCAACAATGTGCCCGACGCCTGGCAGGCGCTGCTCACCGGCACGAGCGGCGTGGAGCGCATTACCGGCTTCGACGCCTCACAGTTCGCCTGCCAGATCGCAGCCGAGGTCAAGAACTTCGACCCGCTTACATACATCGAGAAAAAAGAAGCGCG
Source organism: Candidatus Korobacteraceae bacterium (assembly GCA_052147365.1). Classification (GTDB taxonomy): domain Bacteria; phylum Acidobacteriota; class Terriglobia; order Terriglobales; family Acidobacteriaceae; genus Bog-257. The sequence continues at coordinate 5,630 of JBKQKT010000646.1, forward strand.
CAAAATGGCGCGCTTTATTCATCTGGCCATCGCCGCTGCCGATGAGGCGCTGCACATGGCCAACTACAAGGTCGAGAACGAAGACCTGGCCGAGCGCACCGGCGTCAACATCGGTTCCGGCATCGGCGGTTTCGACATCATCGAGCGCGAGCACTCCAACCTGCTGAACGGCGGCCCCCGCA
>JBKQKT010000647.1:0-4933 GCA_052147365.1 Candidatus Korobacteraceae bacterium
CGCAGCTCGACGCGCTCTCGGCGCTGTACCCGCCGCAGCTACTCATGACGGACGGTTTCCTCGCGGATCACATTTGGGGCGACGCCAATTTTGTCGAGCCGGCGCGCATGATCGCGAGAGACCACGCGCGCGCGGGGCAAACCGTCTACCATTACAGCTTCGATTTCCAGCCGCCCGTGCTTCGCCTGCTCGGCGGCTCGCCGCACGGACTCGAGGTTATCTACGCGCTCGGCAATCTGGACCGGATCGCGCCGTTCCCGCTCTCCATTCCGCTGTCCATGATGATGCATCGCCATAATTACGCGGTCAGCAACGCGATGATGCTGTACTGGACGAATTTCGCGAAGACCGGCAATCCCAACGGCTACGGCGCGCTCAATTGGCCGCGCTTCACGGGAAGCGAAGAGGAGACGCTGGTATTTGGCAATGACGGCATTTCTATCGAGCGCGACTATTTGAAAGAGCGGCTCGACCTCGTCAAGGAGGTGCGCTGGTGAGCGTTTAGCGCGTTAGCGCCTTCGATGGAAAGAGCTGAGCAAACAGTCCTGCTTTGCCCAATGAACGTGCGAGGCCCGAGGTTGACCCATCGCTGCCATTCCCGGGATTCGCCCTAAAAAGATGGCAAGCAGACTCCGCGTCATGTTCTCTAGCGCAGACCACCAATGAACGCTTCCGGAAGCCCAGAGCGGAAGTTGATGGACAGGATGTGACAAGCGCGAATGGCCCTTTTGTATGGTCCCTTTGCTTTTCGTAACTGAGGTTTGGGGGCTGGAGAGCGGAAGCCGCGGATCCGGCTAGCTGATCGGTTCGCGGGCCGTGGCCTCGACGGGGAAATACGAACGCGTCTCACTCTCAGTTGGGGAAATACCGCCGGGATCGAAACCATTCGCGCCGCTTAAGGGAGTCAAAACCTGGCGAAGTATAGGTCCGAAAAAACCCGAGTCCCCGCCGCCCCAAAAGCTTGACGCCGTCCATTCCAAGACCCTCGCGTCAAGCGCAGCAATACTGCATCTTCTTTACATTTTTATAATTTGAATCGAAGTATGAGAATGCATATGCGTAAGGATCAATTGCCTCATGAATACCATCGTGATTTTCGTAACATGATACAAAAGTGGCATCCTAGTTCAACGCAAAGTGTATCGTGAATATTGTGCAATCAGCCCATGCATTTTGATATTTTTCAAATGTAATTACACCTTACACCAATAATACAACCACCCGGGGCCGCCGGCACAAGGACGGCATGTGTACAGACTAGATTATTCATGAATACCATCATGACCTGTGCGCGGGCAATACATTTGCATAGCTCAAGCTTGATACGAAGTGTATGGTACCACTAACACAACCTTTTGACTGAGAAATTTGACATATCTCAAATTTTTGCAAGCTACACGCTAATACCATAACAACAGGACTCGCTAATGCAACCACGAGAAACACGCAAAGATTGCACAACAGCAAGCGCAGTGGAATAAGAGCCTGGCTCTAATTCAGAAGCAAAACTGTGTTGTGTGTCCTTTATGTCATTGACAAGCGCGTGTCTGCTAAAGATAGTCTTTAATACGCCCTCGCAAAATGTGGGTTGCGCTGGCTATACAGTACAACCATAAAACAGGGCACACTAATGTTTAGGAATAGACGGCTTTACAGGGCCGCCGCCGGGCTCAGCGTGGCGATTCCACTTGCGTTCATCACGCAGGTCATCGCAGGGACGCATTACCACTCAGCTTTTGAGGAACCGCCGACCTTTTCGTCATCGGGCGGAAAACTCAATCTCATGGTCATCGCCAAAGCGATTCCGAATACTTACTTCTCAGATTTAACTCCGGGCACGCCAATGGCTTGGGTTTACGAGATGTGCGTTAAGGATCCGGCTTCGTCCGCATGGGAGACGCTGTCATGCCAGGATAGTACGGCTGCAAGCCTCCCTGGCACTGTAGCAAGGAATGGCGGACCTCGTTTGGCCCTTCAACCTGGCGATCTTCTCAAGATCCGCTTCGTCAACCGGCTTCCGGCATCCACAGGTGCCGCAGCTTTCGCGAATACGGCCACCGATCCGTTGCTGTTGTACAATCCGACGAACCTGCACACGCATGGCCTGATTGTCGAACCGCGGACGCCCACGGCAGCAAGGGATTCTTACGGCGACACCATCTATGTTCTGAACTTCCCCACCGCCAACTTTGCCGTGGACGGCGGTGCGGCTCTGTCCAGCGTGTTGGGCGCTACGCCTGCGCAAGTTGTGGCGGCGCCGAACAATCTTGCCATCGCCATTGCGCCGGAGGGCCCGCCGGATACTTCCCCTGTGAGCGGCAAGGGCCTGAACGGCCTGCCCCATCAACACGCCGACGTCCTGCCGGACGTTGTCGATTATGAAATCAATCTCCCGGCCAATCATCCCTCGGGCACATACATCCTGCACCCGCATCCTCACGGGCCAACGGCGAACCAAATGCAAGCCGGGTTGTCCGCAATGATCGAGGTGCAAGACGTCTACCATCGGACCTGCAACGATTGGACGTGCACTTCGCCGATCCCAAATATTACGGCGCGGCATATGATTCTGGACGACACGCAGATTGACCCCAACGGCAATCTGATGACGGAGATCAATTCCTCGTTCTGCAGCCAGACCGGTACCAGCACGACGAACAACGGCTACTGCGTTGGCGACCCCACCGGCCCGAACGGCCAAAGCCTGGGCAAGTGGTTCTTCGCCGTGTCCAGTCAAGTTTATCCGGCGGTCAGCGTGACGAGCGCCAATGGCGAGATCTGGAACCTTAGCGGCAACCAGGGGAATGCCACCTATCAGCTTTCCCTGATGGATAATACCACCGGCAAACCCATGGCGATACAAATCATCTCCGTTGACGGTATTGCCATTAATACAGCCAGTTACCAGCAGCTGCCGAATGACGTTGTCCGGCTAGCTGGTGCGAAGTTCCACCTGGCAAATTGCGGCACTGCGGCGCCGAGGGTTTCCCAGCCTGCGGTTTGCGCCGACGCAATCACCATGATGTCAAGCTCCCGGGTCGAGATTTGGGTCACCCATCGCGACTCCAACGGCAATGTGACGCCGACCAGCGGACCGGTCAGCGCAACGCTTAAAACGTCGAACTACCAAACCGGAAACCCAATTTACAGTTTCGGTGATTCCTGGCCGGCAATCAACCTTGTCGATGTCACGTTCAACCAGCCGCAAACGTCCCGGCCGGTCATCAACGTGAAATCGAATCCTTTGTTCGGTCCCAACGGTGCGTTGACCACCTCGTTTACTCCGCAGTATCAAGTGCCCGCGGTCGACTACGCAAACAACCCTCCGAACAATTTCTGCCCGATTTTGGGACCCAATCAGTACCGCCGTATTTACTATGGTGCGCCTCCCGGAACGCAGGGCCAAGGCCTGGGTCTTGGCTGGGAAATTATCCAGTACGATCCAACTACCGGCAACAAAACCCCTGTTCCAGGAACACGGCATGATGTGGCCTCGTTCGATTACGACACGACAGAGCCGGTGTGCATCCAGCTCGACGCAAACAACAAACCGGTCGCCGAGGTCTGGGAAATTGTCGATTTGGCGCCGGAAGCACACAACTTCCACATCCATCAAAACAAGTTCAGGGTGGTGGACATCTCACAAACGAACCAAGCTTCACCCTATTTCACGGCTGTTCTCACCAACAGAGAAGCGTTCGGCCACGTACAAACGACTTCGATGGACAATATCCCTCTAGCTCCATCGATCCCCACCGGTCGCTTGACCACGCAAACCTTCATAAACCAGGGCGGCTGCCTTATCGGCGATGTTTGGGCTGGCAATTGCACGATTGCGCCAGTGCAACTGGAAATGCCGTTCAAATTCGCGGGCGATCTCGTTTACCACTGCCACATCCTCTCGCACGAAGACCTTGGCATGATGAACAAGATCCGCGTTGCGACAAATCCGTAAGACGAATGGCGGGCGGCCGGAACCGCCCGCTTCTTTTCCCCGCCCGTTTGGAGTTCATTATGCGCCGTTGGAAGCTTGCCGTGGCCGGTACGCTGGCTTGTGTCCTTGGGGTTGTCACTGCCTTCGTTTTGCAGAAGTACAACGCTACGCCCGCGGACGATCAGTTACGTGACGCCAAGGTGCGAGCCGATCAGAAAAATGAACCGGACCTCGGCGTCGTCCAAGCCACCTACGACTTCGAACTGAAGTCTGGGAATCCGCTGCATGACAAGAACTTGAAAATCATAAAAACTAAATGCCTAAAAACGCAGGACGCGGTATATGCTTGCTTCATTTCGTTCTATAGCTCAGCCGACGCTGGGCAGCGTATCTATAACGGCATGACCCAACTTGCGTATACCAGCACTGGGTGGGTACTGACGTCCGGTCTTTGCAAACGCCGCGAGGGCCCGTACCGGCCATACGCGCCTCCTGCATAACGTCCCTGACGCACCGCTCACTCTTGGACCTCATCCGAATGCGCGAGCGTGAGCCGAGCAAAATGTAATGAGTGCTTTTTCAGACGGGCGCTTATCGCCTGCGGCAAATAAGTTGTGGTGAATAACAGCTCATTTCCAAGTCCGTACGCAAGGGGATCCGAAAGCCGACGTGCAAGCCTAACAAGGTGTCCATCCACGCTTGGACAGCAATGGCTCCAAACTAGGAAGTGCTTGGGGCACATTCTTGAGTGCAGCCGGCGAGCGGAATTGGCCCAAGACGGCCCGTCCAGAAAAGCGAAGGCTGCGCTTGGAGTGATAGGCCGACGCTGGGCGGGAACGGCAGTTCATCCCGCAATAGCGGGCACTCTCCGAACCGGGGCATGGTTAACCCGAAAACGGTAAACGCGGGTGAGTTTAAATATTTTCCCGCCGCAAAATGCCCGATTTTTCGCGATTCCGCCCGCGAAAGTGCACTTCAAAAAGTCCGTTAAATATATTT
>JBKQKT010000648.1:0-2763 GCA_052147365.1 Candidatus Korobacteraceae bacterium
GAGCTGGAAACGATAGCGAGGGCAGAGCTTCATCGTATTCGCCCATGAACCCCAGCAGATCATGCTGACCAGCATGAAGGTCAGCGCAGTTGCGTAAATCTCAGGTTGATACATCTCGGCTCCATTCGGGATAACAAGCGTGAGCAGGGTTTCCGGTGCGCACGCGTTTGCAGCGTTAAAGAATCATCTTAGCGGCAACCTGTTCGCACGTCATCAACAACTCGGCCAAGGTCCGCGATCCGCTTCGGCGCCGCGTGATGGAAGCTGTTGAATTGCTTGGCTATCAGCCTAGCCAGTTGGCGCGCGTACTGCGCCGCGACAAAACCAACATTATCGGCATAATCATACCGGACATCACCAACCCGTTCTTCCCTGCCGTGGTGCGCGGCGCGGAGAATACGGCATACGGCAGCGGCTCCGCCTCCTGAGCCCCCAATCAAAACAAAGACCGGCGCCTGACGTGCTGGCAGCCTGCGTCCAACAACGATGCAGAGCGCGCTTTAGCCCATTGGCATAGTGCGATAATCTTGATTACGGTACACTTCCCTCCCCGCACCGGGTGAACCTCTTGATTGTTGAAATTGAAAATCTGACGAAGATCTACCTGTCGAAGCTCCGCGTGGTGGCCGTCGATGGGATCGACCTGGAACTGAAGCAGGGCGAGATCTTCGGCCTCCTGGGGCCGAACGGGGCCGGCAAAACAACCACCATCTCGATTGCCACCACACGCACGCTGCCCACCAGCGGCCGGGTTTGCATCAAGGGCATCGACGTGGTCCGGCATCCGGCCCATGCGCGGCGGCTGATCGGCGTGGTGCCGCAGTTCAATACGCTCGACCGCTCGCTGACCGTCTACGAGAACATCTATTTCCACTGCCGCTACTTCGGTTTCTCGCACAGCCACGCCAAGGCGCGATCTCTGGAGTTGCTGACCCAGTTCATGCTCAGCGAGCGCAAGGACGTATATCCGCCGCAGCTCTCCGGAGGCCTCGCCCAGCGGGTGCAGATTGCTCGCGCCATTGCGCACCGGCCGACAGTCTTGTTTTTGGACGAGCCGAGCGCCGGTCTCGATCCGCAGAGCCGCATGGCGATGTGGTCAGCCGTCGAAGGGTTGCGCAAGGAAGGCATTACGGTCCTTTTGACCACGCATTACATGGAAGAGGCTGACTCGCTCAGCGACCGGGTGGCCATTATCGACTACGGCCGCGTGCTGGCCCTCGGCTCGCCGGAGAAGCTGAAGTCTACCCTCGGCGCGCACACCATCTTCGATCTGAAACTCAAGTCGCATGACGGGCTGGAGCCTCTGGTGGCCAGTCTGAAGGCGCGCCCGGACGTGACCAGCGCCGAGATCACCGCCGACGGGCTGCGGGTCATCGCGGCCAGCTCCGACGGCCTGCTGCCAGATCTGGTGCAAGCCGCCGCCGGCCACGGGCTGCGCGACCTGCAGATTACCGAGCCGAGCCTGGAGACAGTCTTCATTCAACTCACCGGGAGGGACCTGCGTGAATAGCTTTCGTCTGAAATTCGGGAAATTTCTGAAGGCGCTTCCGGATATGTTTCTGCAGGATATGGAAGCGCTGACGAGATATTTTGACCACCGCATTTCGGGCAGTCCCGACTCAGTCGCTCTCGAAGCAGGGATATTTTTCAAAGCCTTTTGGGGACTGGTCTTGCGCGACCTGCGCGTGCTGACGCGCGAGCTTCACGTCTTTGTGCTGCGCGTGGGAATGCAGCCGCTGTTGTTTCTCTTCGTCTTCACCTTTATCCTTCCGCGCATGGGCAACGGCAATCCGATGGCCGTCGGCGGCGGGGCGGACTTCGGAACCATCCTTCTGCCGGGATTGATGGCCGTGGCCATCATGTTCTCCGGGATCGCCGCCGTGGCTCTGCCGCTCTCGTCCGAGTTCGGCATTACTCGCGAGATCGACGACCGGGTGATGTGCCCGCTGCCGCTATGGGCCGTGGCTCTGGAAAAGGTCTTCTTCAGCGCCATGCAGAGCATCATCGCCGCGCTGCTGGTGATTCCCATGGCCTACTACATTCCGGCCGTGCCGGTGCATGCCGACGTGCAGAACTGGTTCCTGCTGGCGCTGGTGCTGGTGCTGGCCAGTCTGCTGGCCGGATCGCTGGGCCTGGTCATCGGCTCGACGGTCAATCCCAAGCAGATCGGGCTGGTCTTCTCCATCATCGTCGTGCCCATCACCTTCCTGGGCTGCGTCTACTACCCGTGGGCTTGGCTTTACAAAATTCCCTGGCTGCAATACGGCGTGCTCTTCAATCCTATTGTCTACATGAGCGAGGGCCTGCGCGCTGCCGTTACCCCCGGCATTGCGCACATGCCCTGGTGGGCGATCCTGTTGGCGCTGGTCTTCTTCACCACCGCGTTAGGACGTTGGGGGATCAAGGGATTCCTGGGAAGAGTGCTGTCGTAGCAGATTCACACAAAAAACCCGTCATTCAGCAACAGTGTTGTTGCTGAATGACGGGTTTTCTTGTGACATTTGCTCCCCTGGCGCGGAAGAAAATCCTCGATCCGTTTCCGCGCCGGCCCGGTTACTGCACGTCGGTTACCTTGCCGTTTTTGAAGACGACCTTCATGCCACTGTAATAGTAGATGACCTTTGGGCCCAGGTTCGCCACCCTTGACGGCGCGCCCAGAGCCGCCTGCACCTGGTCGGTGGTCTGGCCCACATTTACGGATGCGGGCGCGGCCGGGGTCGTTGGTGCAGCATCGGATGTGGGCGAGTCCGGCGTCGCTGGAGC
>JBKQKT010000649.1:0-3086 GCA_052147365.1 Candidatus Korobacteraceae bacterium
GGCGGAGGAAGACACTCTAAGACCTGCGATAAGGACCAAGATAGGAGCGAATGTCCTAAAAATCGGAATCAGCTCCCTGTTTCTGAAAACGATGATCGCGAGAGCAGGCGCCGCAAGATATAAGGCCAGTCCAACCAGAATTCCAGAAAGAAGGGCAATACCCAGCGACTGCCGAATTGTTGCTCTCAATTTCAAAGCATCATTTCCCCAATAACGCGCACCATAGTGGACTACTCCATTGCCGAGCCCCAGTGGGACTATGGTTCCAACTATCCGCTGAATCGTCCATCCGATTGAATACAAACCGAAACCTGCGGGTCCGAGCAGGCGCGCGAGCGCGATCTGGGTAAACATGAAAAGGCCGCCGCCGACGAACTTGCTCAAGCCAGCTATACTGACGCCGCCAGCCAGCCAAGCCATATCCGCCTTGGCGACATCTGGATCTGCATCAATTCGTGCAGGACTTTCCAAAGATTTGCCTCATTAGGGTCGCAATTGGAGGAAAGGTCTCTTGGTATTCTTTCTTACGAATGGCAAATCCTTGGTCGATTTGGATCTTTGAAATTGAAAACTGACGCAGGTTACGGTTTGTATAGAAAGATGCTAAAACTGCCGCGGTCCGAAACGCAAAGCAGACCTTTGATCGGCTGGTACGTGCCGCTAATTGCGAAACGGCCTTGCAAAAGGTTGCGTGAGACCGGCTCCGATCCGTCTGGCGGGACTGATGGGGACTAATTCAAGCGAGTCGTTTTGCCAATTAACGAACTCAGGATTGGCAACCAATGAACCGGCGTCCAGATGGTGCTCAGCTTGAAACGCGCCCAGACTACGGTATACATGGTGACCCGTTTCCCAAGGTGCACCCCATAGGATTAGGCCTAACTTCGGCGCTACGGGGTCGGGCCAATATAGATTATTCGACATGATCCAGGATCGCCGGTCTGGATCGAGAAGCCTCCAGTCGCGGTTGGCCACTAAAGCCTTCGGCGAAGTACCAGTGTCGAAGAACATATTGTCCCCGAATAAAGCGAATTGCCAGAGTCGATTAAATGCAGAGATGTTGTTTCTAAATACGAGAGCTTCTGAGTAGTAGGCTTGTTCCGTGGGACGATCCAGCGCAACGTTCGGAGGTAGTATCCGCACGGCTTGCTGACGCACCTCGATTCCCGTTCGATTCGCAAGCGACAGGTTGTGTTCGACCACAGCATGCGTTGCCTCGGCTATCAGAATACCAGCGTATTGCCAGCTCGTGGGCGAGTCCTTCAAACCGTTGCGCAGAAACACGTTGTTTAAAACCCCGATCCCGCTGCTTATTTCGACTTCAACTCCCGAGCCGTCATTGTCAGCCGCATAGGAACGCTCGATAACACCGTCGCGGTTGTCGAGATCGAATGAGAAGCCGTTTCCCGCATTGTCAATCGCGGTGCACTTGTCGATTTCAAAACGCCTGGAGAAAACTACCTTGACCCCTCCGGCTTCCCAATCGTTGGCAAAGCCCTTGAGGTTGTTGCTGACTAGCGCACACTTCTCCAATCGATTGTTGGTACCTCGCGCACCTATGCCGAGTTGACCATTAAAGCGGCTGACCACCCGACGCAAGACATTGTCGCTCCCGCCTAATGCCGCCCCCTCTCCATTGGTCCATTCGATCACGCAGTCGTCGACAAGGTCGTGTGTGCCTTGGATATCCAAGGCGGGTTCCTGCGCATGGTTACTTGCGAAGCGGAAGCGCAGGTTCCGGACGATGAGGTAGTCACCAACAAGGCGCATGAGCAAGGGCCTCACGCTGGCTTCAATCTCGTGGCGCTGCGGACTGTCTCCGTGGGGCAGCCATACGTAAAGGGCGTGGGAGGTTTCGGGATCGGCGCAGAACGTACCTGGCTGCATTTCCGCGACCGTGAGAACCTGTCGGAGAAGCTTGCCGTCGAGCACGACCTGTTCGGTACGACCGATGAGTTTGTACTTCGGATACGACGGATGAAACGCAGGGAAAGCTCGATATGTCCAGGGCATGTGGCGCCATATCAGTTGACCCGGTAGTGAGTCCCAATCGCTGGAAGCGACAGAATTGGCACCCGTTATGACCACCGATTCACCCTGCGCTCCCTCGATCACTATCGGTGCGCTCGCAGTTCCGCTAGCCTCGATCCGGACAGCTTCTCGATAAATGCCTGCGTGAATGACGAGCGTGTCCCCCGGATGCAGAACTCGTGCTCCTGCAGTCAAGGTCCGCAACGGAGCTTCCAGCGTACCTGGATTTTGATCGTCTGCGCCTGCAACCTGCATCACGTGATACGCCGCGGGCCAAGCTGTGGAAGGCTCGAACGCAAGCATTCCTAGCAAGATCGCGATTACGAACGTCAGCCCTTGTCCCACAGCTCCTATAAGCTCTTCGGGAGATGTATGCGAATCAAAGACAGACGGGGTGGTAAGCGCCCGCCTGCCATTTGTTTCGGGGTTTCAAGCTTTAGCCAGCGCTCGCACTACATTTCGTCCGGATGCCGAAAGCAGATTGTTATGAAGCCTCAAGGCAAGCCACCCTAACCACCTAGAACCTATCAGCTCGTAGTAATGGTCTTCCATCACTATGCTGCCGAAAGACAATTTGAACCGGTCGATAGGATCTGTCTCACCTTTGTTCCATTCACTATGGCAAAACCCGCCAAAGTCGTAGAGCGGAAGCCCCCTCTCAGCATAAGTTTTCATTTCGTGCCAGTGCAGATAGCGATTGAGATTACCGCACAGATTGGCCTCAACCGTATCTTCTAAGCGTCGGCTCGCGGAAAAGAGAAGACGAACCCGTCCCGCCGCTGGATCCGGCAGCAAGACGTGCCCGCACATCGGTCGACCCTCCAGATACAAAACGAAAACATCAGATACGGCTGCGTAGTGAGCCAAACTCCGCTCAGATAGTCTCGGTACTGAAGACTTTGCACGGGAGAGTGAAGTGTAGAGATCCAGAAAGTCCGAAGTCACGCGTTCCGTGTTGGACTCGATAGATAGATGGTCCTGCATCTTGTCGACTTGACGAATCCTCTCCCGAGTCCGCCTGCTCATCATCTTCAGAACCGCTTGGGTATCCTGGC
>JBKQKT010000650.1:0-12435 GCA_052147365.1 Candidatus Korobacteraceae bacterium
ACTTAGGATCTGGCGGGGAAACCCGTGGGGGTTCGAGTCCCCCCTTTCGCACCAATAAGTTGCGGGGCCCTGTCGGGTTCAGTTCCGTTGCCAGATTCCCGAATGCTGTGAAGGCCCGTTCAACCGCGTCCGCCTGACGCGGTTCGTCCCTGTGTCCTGCGCACAGCCACAGGCGCAGCGAATATCGCTCTCAGCAGCAGGTCATCTTTAGTTCCTGCACCTCAGGCACGCCGAATGCTTCCTGAGGAATTGCCGCTCCATGCAGCGTCTTCCAACAACGCCGTCCGCATTCAAACAGGACCAGAACGACTCCGACAACAAAGATGACCATCAGCGTTGAATCAAGATAGCCTTGGAAGCCCTTGCCCGGCTGCTGCGCCAGCGGCAGATAGATGTCCTTGATGGAAAGCACCCCGGCGGTCAAGGTTGTGACTCCGACGAAGCACATGGGGAGAGCGGTGACCCACGCGTACTTCACTTTTCCCATGTTCACCAGGAAAGTGGTCACTACTGCAAGCGCGATGGTCGCCAGCAGTTGATTGCCAGTTCCGAAGAGCGGCCAGAGCGTGGAAATGTTACCGGTGTAAATCAGGTATCCCCAACTCGCCACCACGATGGCCGAAGTTACGAGGTTCCCGGGCAGCCAGGCGGTGTTGGTGAATGGCTTGTGCACCTTCCCCAGCAATTCGTGCATCACGTAGCGCGCTACGCGGGTTCCGGTATCAACCGTGGTCAGGATGAAGAGCGCCTCAAACATGATGGCATAGTGGTACCAGTAGCCGGTCAGCGTCTTCATACCGGGGAGGCCCTTGAAGATTTGGGCCATGCCGATTGCCAGCGAAACCGCTCCGCCCGTTCTACCTGCAAGCTTTTCACCGACCTCGGCTGAATACATGTCAAGATTTACGGTGTGCATTCCCAGCTTGGCGAAAACCGCAGGCGCGGTATTGATCGCGAAATAGTCGCCAGGGAACATGGAGCAGGCAGCAATCAGAGCCAGCACCGCAACCATGCCTTCACACATCATCGCACCGTAGCCGATCATCCGCGCATCGGTCTCCTTCCATAGCATCTTGGGCGTTGTGCCCGAAGATACCAGGGAGTGGAAACCGGAAATCGCCCCGCAGGCGATGGTGACAAACAGGAATGGGAATAGTTTGCCTTTGATGATTGGTCCTCCACCGTGAATAAACTGAGTCACGGCGGGAAACTGAATGTTGGGGTGAACGATAAACACGCCAACGATAAGAAGTATGATCGTTCCCAACTTCATGTAGGTAGAGAGATAATCCCGGGGTTCGAGCAGGAACCATACCGGCAGCACCGAGGCGATGAACCCGTAGGCCATCATCAAGTATGTGATCTGGTGAGCGTTGAATGTGAGTGCTCCAGCGTAGGGAGAAGCGGCAAACCAACGGCCGCCGATGACAGCCGCGATCAGCAAGACCACGCCCGCTGCGCTCGGCCCAGCGATCTTGATCTGCCCGGGACTGCTCTTGAACATGTACAGCCCCATGCCGATTGCAATTGGGATGGTCCACCCGATGGTGAAGACGCCCCACGGGCTGCTGGCGAGCGCGTTCACGACGACGACCCCGAGCCCGGCTAGTGTAACCAGCAGGATGAACAGGAGCGCGATCATGGTCACCAGGCCGGCAAAATGGCCGACCTCGGTGCGAGCCACATCGGCCAGCGATTTTCCTTTATGCCGTACTGAAGCTGCGAGCACCGTGAAGTCGTGTACACAACCCGCCAGCACCGCCCCGACCAGAATCCAGAGAAATCCGGGAGCAAAACCGAACTGGGCTGCCAGCGTCGGCCCGACCAGCGGCCCCGCTCCTGCAATGGCCGCGAAGTGATGCCCGAACAGCACCCACTTCGGCGATGGAACATAATTGTGGCCATCTTCATAGGTGTGCGCGGGAGTTTGGCGGCGATCATCGAGGACCAGGACCTTGGCCGCAATAAAAGCACTGTAGTAACGGTAGGCCAGTGCGAACACACATAGCGTTCCGAGTAGGATGGGAAAAGTATTCATAGAAGCCTCCTAGCGCGATCGTAGTCGTTGTTACGGCGGCTATTGGGCGCCGCTCTTGCTTGCCACTGCCAGGGCATAAACGCATCGCGAAGAATGGCGCATATGAGAAGCTTCCCGAGTTTCTCCAGCGCCAAAATCACACGCGTGTAAGAACCCTTGAAGAACTTGCTGAGTCTCTCTACACGACCCGCCTCCTCCACTACGCTCTCTGCACGATGGAGAGCGAACATTCGCTCACGGCCCCGATGATGCTACCGCACAGGCCGAAGGAATGTTACTACAGGCACCGATTGGCACCTAGCGGTTTTCCAGTCATGGGAGAGGATTACGATACCCCCTCGGCATGTGGTTCATGCGGTCGCGGACCCATTGCGCGAATTCAGGAACAAAGGACATTCCGGCTACTCGTGCCATCGTAAATTATCCAGCCGAAATTGCAGGTCCCGCAGGCGAGATCCTTCGCTATGGCGCAACCTCCGGCTTGAAGATCATGCCTTCGCTGGTCTTACCATTCATCAGTACAACCAGCGGCTCAGAGAAGTGCAAATGCCGCACGCAGCCGTGCTCTGCGGCTGCGGGTTGCGCGTTGAGCCATTCCCAATCCACGAAGCCTTCACCGGCGTCGGGATTGACGGTAAAGTATCCGATCTGGAAGGCAGTGAGGTTCTGGAAGAAGTGGCTGCCTTGCGACGGCACCACCCGAAAGTCGCGGAAGCCGGACTCGACGATGACGCGCGCTCCCGAGATCTGGTCCCACGCCACCGGAATGCCAAGCCAGGAATCGGTCGAGCCCCAGCGGCCAACGCCGATGAGCAGATACTGCGTGCCGCTATCGGCGAGATGAGCGTTGAAGTGGGCAACGCTCTGCGCTACCTCGAAGCTGCGCGCGCGCTCGAAGCGGTGGAAGTCAACCACGATGACGTCACGCAAGTCCTCCAAGCGTCCGTGCCCCAGGACCTGTGAACTCTGGCAGACGAGACGCGCCGGCTCGACCGCTTCCATGCGAATGTCTTCCCCGGCGCGGGACACGACCAGCGGGCGCAACTGGAGAAAACCGAAATCGGCGGTTTCGTCGGGAAGCTGCGGCAGCCGCACGGCGAACTCAATTTCCACCGGACGCCCGAGCGCATCCTCGCCGATGCGCATGAGCTGATCGAGAATTCCCGGCAACGGAAACATATCGTGCTTGAGAATAGGCGCAAAGCTCACAATGCGAGGCCCACGCCGGCTGAGTCCGTCGTAGATCGCATGATTGTCGATAGAGTAGGTCGAGCCAAGCATGTGCAAGGTCCCGTCAGCTTCGGCGATGTCGAGCCGGAAGGGAACTTCGCGCAGGTCCGACGAAGGGTCACCCTCGCGCGCCGGGTGTTCCAATTCGAGCGCCCAGAATTCCGTCTGCGAGTTCCTCAGCATGTCATCTACCGACGAGAACTGCACCAGGTTCTGCGGATATCGCGGGCAGAACGTCAGACTCTTTCCCCCTCCTACGACCGCCCGTCCCAAGCCCAGCGCAACGGCGGCGAAACCATCCTCCACGTGCATTGGCGGATGAGGATAGAAGTTGCGCGAGCGCACCACGCCGGAAAAGTTAGGGTAAAACCGGTTGCCGTGCTTCGTGCCCACAATCTGCTGCACGAGCACCCCCATCTTCTCCTCTTCCAGGCGATAAGGCGTAGCCCGCACATAAGCCTTGGCATGCTGGCTGAAGGTGGAGGCGTAAACCAGCTTGACCGCCTCCAGCAGTTGCTCCAGGCGCAGTTGGATGTCCGGATTCTGATTGGCCAGCATGAAGGTCTCGTACACGCCGGAGAACGGCTGGTATTGCGAGTCCTCCAGCAGGCTCGACGAACGCACCGCCAGCGGATAGTGCACTTCCTGTAGAAACGCCAGCAACTTGTCAATAAGAGCGACCGGGAACGTCGCCTCCAGGAAGCGGCGTGTGATCTCGTTGTCGTCGTCGCCGTGCAGGGCGAGGTCAAGCAGGTCATTATCCTGAAGAAAGTTGTCGAAGATTTCCGTAGTGAGCACCAGCGTCGCGGGCACGCCGATGCGAATGTTGGGATAGCGGCGTCCCATGCGACGCTGATGCAACAGGTGGCGTATAAAGGCCAACCCGCGCGCTTTGCCGCCAAGCGAGCCCCCGCCGATCTGCAAAAAGAACGCCTCGGCCGGCTGGAACGTCGCCGCGTTGAATTCGCCAATCAGGACCTGGCCCTGCTCGCGGCGATACTCGGCAATGGATTCGATCAGGTCGCGTCGCAGGTGCTCGGTGTCGTTGAAGTCCGAGACCTTACGCGGCCGAAGCTTCTGCGCCAGCGCGAATTCCGTGCGCGCCATCAGCCAATGCGAAAAGTGGTTTCGCGCTCCGTGATAGGCGATGCTTTCCGCCGGTACCGTGGCCAGTTGCGTTTCCAGCTCATTCAAGTCAGAGGCCCGCGAAACCTCCGTCTTGTCGGCCAGGCGAAACACGAAGTCACCGAAACCGACCTGCTCGGTTAGAATCTGCCGCAAGTCACCCAGCAACGTGGGCGAGCGCTTCTGCAGGAAGCCAAATTCCTCCTTGTGGGCGCGCTCCATAAACTCGTTGTGGCTGGACTGCAGCACGATGGGCACGTCGGGAACGACGGCGCGTATGGTGCGCGCCAGCGCGAAGCCGGCCGCAGGCGTCAAAATGCCCTGTCGGGGAAACTCCACGTCGGAGACGACCGCCAGCAGGTGCTCACGGTATCTCCTGGCCTCGATCTCTGCGCCCTCGTAATCGGAAGCCAGCAGAATCTTGGGACGGGCGCGCATCCGCACCAGCTTGTGAGCGACGTTGATGCCTTCGCTCAGCAGGCGGCGCGATTGACTGATGATTTCGGTGTAAATCACCGGCAGGAACAGGGAGTAGTAGCGGATGTCGTCCTCGACCACCAGGATTACGGGGACATCCATTGCTTTGGTGTCGTGGTAAACGTTGCGCTTATCCTCGATGTACTTCACCATCGAAATGAGGATGCGAGCATTGCCCTGCCAGAGGAAGATGCGCTCGATATCGGTCTGCGGATTGCGCGCAATGAAATTCGTGATCTCGCGGTAGTCGTAGGCCAGCACGATGACCGGCACCCGCAGACCGGCGTTTTTGACCTCGCGCGCCAGTTGCGCCGCGTCCATGTCGATAACGTGAAGGTTACTGACGATGAGGTTGAAGCGGGGCTGTTCGAGCGCCAGGTCGAGCGCCTCTCTTCCGCTCGAAACATGGGTCACACCCGGCGCCTGGTGCAAGTCAAGCTCCAGCGACTCGCCGATCAGCAGCTCGTTAAGACGGCCGTCCTCGCGCAGGATGAAGGAGTCGTACAAGCTGGAGACCAGCAGAATGTCGTTCACGCGGAACGGCATCAGGTTCTCGAAGGCGTCAAAGTGGCGCTCAGCGGGAACCGTGGCATCGGGTGCTGGCCGGGTGGTGGTCAATCTGCTTTCGCCTTGAAAGATGATTCTACTTGCGGGGTGGCAAACTTCCGAGGGAATTGTCGCCCGCGTGGCGAGTGGCTCCCAGGCCCAGCCTGTGGAATGTCGAAGCGCAACGCCACCCACGCCTGCCGGTGAGACTCGCAACGCGATTTTCCGTTACTATTAAGCATTCCTGCTTAAACTGCTGGCCGAAACCGGCGCAGCGTCAAGGAAAACCTGGAATGAAACGTACTCTGTGGCAAACTGCCCTTCCTGTCGTGCTGATTCTCGGCAGCGCGATCGCGTGGGGCGGCGACACTTCCATGCTGCGGCCCCCTAAGGGAGCGAAGGTCGCCATCCTCGTCTTTGAAGATTTGGAATGTCCCGACTGCGCCCGCGCAGCGCCCCTGTTACATGACGCCGCCAAGGCCTACAAGATTCCGCTGGTGCAGCATGACTTCCCCCTGCGCCAGCATCCCTGGTCTATGGAGGCGGCGGTGAATGCCCGCTACTTCGACACCAAGTCGGCCAAACTGGGCGACGATTACCGCCTGTACATCTTCCAGAACCAGCCCTCTATCACGAAAGAGAACCTGCGCGGCTACACCGAGCGCTTTGCGGAGCAAAACAAGGTCGTGTTGCCGTTCGTGGTCGATTCTTCAGGAGAACTAGCTGCCAAAGTCAACGCAGACTCCCAGCTTGGCCAGCGCATTCCTTTAGACCACACGCCGACGATTTACATCGTCAGCGACACGGCGCGCGGGCCGGCGTTTGTGGAAGTCACGGACCGGACCCAGCTTTACCAGATGATCGATCGGGTGATGAAGGAAGCTGGCGATACGCCGCAGGAGCACAAGACAGCCCAAAAAACTTCGCACAGCCAATAGGTGGTCGGCTCGCTGTCGGACGGACTGCCTCTGACACCCGCTGTTTGTCGGAATGGTATCGAACCGGAGTGAAGATGACTGCAAAACGCCCCGCTTGCGCGGGGCGTCGTCTTAAGCCGCGGGCGGTCCTTGCTATCCCTTACTCATCAAGTTGTTAAACGTCCAGAACAGCAGGGCGGCCAGTCCGATCGACGCCGGCAGCGTCAGCACCCACGCCATCAGCAAATTGCGTAGCGTTGCCATCTGTAAGCCCGACTTGTTGGCCCACATGGTCCCGGCGACGCCCGAGGATAATACGTGCGTGGTACTCACCGGCAGTCCCATGTAATCGGCCGCGCCGATCGTCACCATGGCCGTGATTTCGGCCGCCGCGCCCTGCCCGTAGGTCAGGTGGTCTTTGCCGATCTTCTCGCCCACGGTCACCACGATGCGCTTCCAGCCCACCATAGTGCCCAGACCCAGCGCCAACGCGACCGCAACTTTCACCCACGTGGGGATGAACTTCGTGGCCTTGTCGATGTGCTTCTTGTAGTTGTTCAGGATGGTCCAATCCGCCGCCGAGATGTTGCCGGCGCCGGACTTCTTCATCAGGCGCAGTGCCTCACTGGTCAGGTACATGTCATTGCGGAAGTTCCGCACCCGGTCTTCCGGTACCTGTCCCAGTTGCTTGAAGTTCCCCACTTCCGTCCCGACATCGTTGATGGTGTTGCGCAGGGCCAACATCGTGTTGGGCGTGAACTCTCTTGTGCGCACATACTCCTTCACGTCTTCGCGCGGATCGGCTACTACGGCATTTGGACTGACATACTTGTCGAGCGCGTTCGCTGCCTGCTGCGACACCGCAATGAAGTCAATCGAGTCTTGCGCGGTCAAGGCGTGGTTCAAGGCGTAGGCCGTCGGCACCGTCCCGATCAGGATCAGCATAATCAGGCCCATGCCCTTCTGACCGTCGTTCGACCCGTGCGCGAAGCTCACACCGCTACAGGTCAACACCAGCAGGCAGCGGATCCAGAACGGCGGGGGCGTATCACCCTCGGGCGCCTTGTAGAGCCGGGGATCGTGGACAAACAACTTAAACACTTGCAGCAGCAGGGCGGCCATTGCGAACCCGATGATGGGTGAGATTAACAGCGACTTTCCGATCTTCAGTGCCTGGTCCCAATCCACGCCACTGGTCGCGGTGCGCGCATTCATTAACTGATTGGCAATGCCCACTCCGATGATTGAGCCGATCAGGGTATGCGAACTGGAGGCTGGCAGCCCCAGCCACCAGGTACCCAGGTTCCAGATGATGGCCGCCGCCAGCAGCGCGAACACCATCGCATATCCTGCGCCGCTGCCCACCTGCAGAATCAACTCCACCGGCAGTAGCGACACGATGGAGAAGGCCACAGCGCCCGACGAGACCACAACTCCGAGGAAGTTAAGCAATCCTGACAACGCTACGGCGTAATGCGGATCCAGCGAATGGGTATAAATTACCGTCGCCACCGCGTTGGCCGTATCGTGGAACCCGTTGACGAATTCGAATCCCAGGGCAACCAGCAGCGCAATACCCAAAAGCAGGAAGGCAGATGTGGCGGGATGATGCACGTGGCTGATGTCGGAGATCAGGTTCGAAAGCG
The DNA here is from genome assembly GCA_052147365.1 of Candidatus Korobacteraceae bacterium. Lineage (GTDB taxonomy): Bacteria > Acidobacteriota > Terriglobia > Terriglobales > Acidobacteriaceae > Bog-257. Next base: position 7,980 of record JBKQKT010000650.1, read on the forward strand.
CATACACAATTCCGACCGCGAACAACCCCAGGAAGATAAAGGTCGCAAGCTTATGTGGTTTCTTGTTGATCTTGTCGTGTACTGCGGCCGTAACGGGCGCGGCCGGAGTCGAAACAGGCGCCGGCGTCGCTGAGGTTGTCATGAATCTTCCTTTTATTGCCAGGATTGATAGCGTCGGGCAAGAGCAACCCGTGCCGAAAGGTACTATGCCACCAGGCCAATCATCATTAAGGCAACTTGAATGGCTAATGAATATCTGGTGAACAGACTGTTTCGATCCCGTGACAGCCGGTCGGTTGTTGAGGTAGGGATCCGCGCTAATTTCGCACTAATTCTTGTGGGAATGGAGGTATTGACCAGAACTCCCCTGCAATTTCGGAATGGCGTATCCTTCTGTTAGTTCCTGTCAGGGAAAGCCAAGGAGGGTCCATGTTCTGCGATCGATGCGGCGCCCCCGTGCAGCCCGAGCAGCGTTTTTGCGGTCGATGTGGCAAAGATTTTTCCGGCGCCGTCGCTCTGGCTCAGCCGACCCCTAGCCGCGTACGGGAGCACGTTCGCTTGTTGGGAATCCTGTGGCTGGCGATTTCCGCGCTCAATGCAGTTGCCGGCGTCGTGCTGTTTGTCCTTGCCAACACATTGTTTCTGCACCTGCACGAGATGCCCAATGTGCCGCCGGACGTGCCTGCCGGTTTCCTGCATGCGCTCTTCAGCGCGATTGGGAGCTTGATTCTGCTCAAGGCGGCTGCTGGGTTCTTTGCCGGATGGGGATTGCTGCATCGCGAACCCTGGGCGCGTATGCTGACTATTGTTCTTTCGTTCCTGGCCTTGTTCAACATTCCGTTTGGGACCGCGCTGGGAATTTACAGCCTCTGGGTGTTGTTGCCCGCTGAGTCGGAGCGGGAATACGAACAAGCAGCCCATAGACCGCTTTGAGACGGACACAATAATTTGTCCGCCGAAAGACCTGCCGGACATCTGCTCGTTGCTATTGCACTTTCTTCTGAAGCTCCGCACATTGGTCGTGCAGCTTGGCATCGTGAGTCAAACCGTCAGCGATGGTGCACTCGTCGATTGCGGCCTTGGGGTCGGAATCCTTCAGCAGGTTGGTGAGCATGATGTGCGGGGTCGGCCAGTCAGGAGCCAACCTCGCCGCTAGTTTCAGCTCGGAGATCGCGGCCGGCGTTTCTTTCTTCTTCTGATACACAATCGACAGGTTGAAGTGAATTCTCGCGTTCTTCGGGTCGAGCTTGAGCGCTTCTTTGTATTCCGTAATCGCGTCGTCCGATTTGCCCGCGTCGTCGAGGGCGCTGGCCAGGTTCATGCGCGTCTGGGCGCTCTTGGGCGCGACCTCCAGCGCCGCGCGGTAGTGAGTGATGGCGCCGGCAAAGTCCCGCCGGGCATACAGTGCATTAGCCAGATTGTTCTGCGCTGCGGCCATCTTGGGATTCAGCCGCACCGCTTCCTTGTACTCCGCGATGGCGCCGTACAAATCGCCATTGTGCTTCAACGCCAGCCCAAGGTTATTGTGCGCGTCGGCATCGTTAGGCTTCAGCCGCACCGCCTCCTTGAACTCCTTGATAGCATCCAGGTACCCGCGCTTGTCGTAATAAATACGACCGAGGCTGTAGTGCGGCTCAAAGTAATCCGGATATTCCTTGATCGCATCCCGGTACTCCACGACCGCGTCGCCAGTATCACTTTCGCGCTCGTAGAGGACTCCTTGGCGATAGTGGCGCTCGGCGCCGGCAGGAATGAGGACCTTCTCCTTCGGCTGTGCAGATTGATCCGGCGAATTCCGGGGCGCAGGTTGCGCTGCTGGCTGCTGTGCTGGCTGGGATTCCGGCGGCTTCTGCGGCGGCAGGGATTCAGCGGGCTTCGCAGTCGCCGGTTTCTGCGCGGAATCTGGAGCGGCAGGCGCATCCGGAAGTTGCTGCTGCGCGGCTGCCGGCCCGCAAGTCATCATTAGGAGCCCAGCCACGCATGATAAGGAGAGCAATCGGAGCAATCGCATGATGAAAAACTCAGTGGCAGTATAGCGCCTGCAGACTACGAACCCACTGCTGCCTTGACCTCCGCGGCTGACTTGTTCTTCCAGAAGCGAACTTGATTGTCGATAGAACAGAAGGTGCGGCCCAGCATCCGGTCGAGGTAAAGCGTTCCGTGCAGATGGTCAATCTCATGTTGCAGGATGCGCGCATACCATCCCGAGGCCTTGATGACCCGCAGCGTCCCGCCGTGGTCGAGACATTCGACGCGCACGCTATGGGCCCGCGGGACTATCGCCGTATAGCCCGGCAGGCTGAGACATCCTTCAAAGAACTCGACGTCCGGCGCATCTTGCAATTGGAGCACGGGATTAATGAGGACGTGAAACGGGACTGGCTTCCGCTGGCGCTCGGCGATTTGCTCCGGTGAGAAGCCGGAAAAATACTCCAGCTTGTCTTCGATTACTGCCAGTTGCAAGGGCGTTCCAATTTGCGGCGCGGCAAGACCGACTCCGGGCGCGTCATTCATGGTTTCGCGCATGTGCTCGATGAGCTGCTTGATCCTGGCGCTGCGAATTTCAACGGAGGTCAACCGCCGCGCCTGCTGCCGCAGAACCACCTCCCCGACGGTGCTGATTTTCAGCCGCATCGGGCTCAATTCACCGCAACCGTAATTACCATGCTACGCTGGAGGCTGCCGCTTGTTCCCTGCACCGTGATGGTGCCGCCCTGGGGCGCCGGAGGGCTGGATTGGGGCGGATTGCTGTTGCCGCCGCCACCACCGCAGGAGGCTGTGGCCGCCAGCACGCAGACTGCGAAGAAGCCGAGCAGTGCACTATAGCGACTGAACTTTCCGATTCGTGATCTACGGCGCGAACTTCGAGTCAACAGCAACCCAGCGGCGAAAAGCAGTCCATTTGCCATCTCCCAGGCAGGCTGCAGCAAGGGATTCCCGCGCAGACTCGCGCTGAGCGGATTCGCTGACACTGTCAGCGTGGCGGCTCCGTTAGGGTTGATGGTGGCCGGATTTATCAAGCAGGTCGTGTTCGTCAAGGTCGCGGAAACGGTGCATGTCAGGTTTGCGCCCATCGAATAACCAGCCAGCCCTGTCATTGTTACCAAATCCGTGGCCGGCGTTCCACGCGTGAGCGTCAGGCTTGCGCTTTGCGCAGACAGGAGGAAGTCGGGATTGGTCGGCCCGTTCCACGCTGCTGCCAGCGCTCCAACGTCAACCGAGCCCAGCCCGGTAGTCAGGTCGTATCCTGGTCCAGCGCTGAAGCCGATCATGCCGCTGCTCGGGCAATCTTTGCTGCCCTGGGTGCATGGAACCATATTGTCGCCGGTTGTGATGTCGTGGAAGACATTAGGCGCGCTTGCCGCCAGTCCGTAGAGAATCGGATTGACGTTGCCCTGGGGCTGGTTGGCCTGCTGGACCAGCAACGTCACAATGCCGGCAAACGTCGGAGCCGCCGCGGAAGTTCCTCCAATGATGTTCAGGGTCTGGTCGGACCTTCTAAACCCGTTCACGCAGCTGCTGCGCGAGCAGATGAGATAGCCATCGTGGTCAGCCGAAGCGTTTAACGCCAGATCGGGCACATCACGCTGACCGTCAGCGGGAACGCCCGCACCCGCCTGCCACGATGGCTTGCTGAAAAGCGTACTGACGCCACCACCACTTGCAGCCAATGACCCATCCATCGCGGTATCGTTCCAAACCATCTCTGGAATGTAGGAGAGCGCCGAACCGCCATTGCTGTTGTTGGTGCCGCTCCAGTACTGCGTGGCCCCGGTGCCATCACCTTCGCTGAATTCCGTCCCACCCATTCCCGTCACGTAGGGGAGACTCGCCGGCACGTCAACCGCGTAGCCGTGGGTGGCACTCGTCACCTTGTTGTTTGGTGTGTTGTAATCGCAATCCGCGGGACCGCTATCGCCTGAGGACGCGACGATGGTTTGGCCCTGCGCGTTGGCCTGCTGGGCTGCGGCAGTCAGGGTGGCAACGTCACTCTTGCCGAGCTGGGCCTCGCACAGACCAAAGCTGATGCTGATGACAGGCGCGAGGTTCTGATCGACCGCATACTGCAAGGAGGTAAACAACGCGTTTTTTGAGTTTACGTAGATCAGCGTCGCGTTGCGCGCCACTGCGCCCGCCCATTCCAGATCGAGATTGGCTTCGTCCTGGTCGCTGGTGTCGCTTCCCGGGTCAGACTGGCCGGGGACCAGAGTCACCTGCAAGTTGGCCGACGGCAGATTGGCCACGCTGCGGAATGTCAGGACATCGTACTGGTTGTTGTGGTTAGTATCGGTGGAGAGATCGGTCTGGCCCAATACTGCAATCGCCTCGAAGGAGCCGTCGATGCCGCTGTTGTACAGGCCATGAATGTCGTAAATGGTGGCGAAATCGTCCGGCGCGAGAAAATGCTTACCGCTGACATCCGAGGTGAAATGCGGTTGCACGCTAACGATGGAGT